>NZ_JBFEFI010000006.1:300000-482708 GCF_040717535.1 Thalassoglobus sp. JC818 | reverse complement strand
GTCAACATTCAATCACCTACCAGTCGCTGGTCGGTACGTTCTCGCCCGGATGTAAATGTTTTTCGTGCACAAAACGAAGTAGTAGCCAATCTCTCCAGTCCAGGTGAACGGATTGACAGTTGTGCCGGTTCGGTGCTCACCGGTCAGCTGATAGGTGGCATCGTACAGGTACGTCACCCGGCTGCCATCGTTCTCGGCGGCGGCAGTCCGGTTGCCTGCCTTGTCGTACTGGTAGTCGAACTTCGAGATGACGCTGTTGTCGCTCTTGAGATTCGCCAGCGTTGTCAACCGACTGGCGGCATCGTAAGTGAACGAGGCACGGGTTCCGTTCGCAAGCTTCTTGACAGTGCGACGACCGGCGGAGTCGTAGGCGTACGTCGTCCGCCCCCCCCCATCCGGATTCACTATCAACGTCCGATTCCCCGGAACATTACATTCGTAGCTGACTGTCTTCTTGGATGCCATGATCAAATTCATCTTACATCAGATGCGACAACCGCTATCGACATACCATTATCCGGCCCACACAGCGGATCTTACTTGCTAAAATGCTGAGCACTACAGTATTCAATCTCTTCCTCGCCACGACGATCGATTTTGCAATATGGTGGGTCTACTCGTTCTGATCCATAGCAGAAGAGAGAGTTATCTGCGCTTCGGGAAAATGCAGCAAAAGGTCTGATCGCAATCCTTTAATCTGTACTGAATCGGCAGAAATGTGAGACACGTTCAGAAGCCGCAAGGCGTTCAACTTTTTGACCTTTACCAAAGTGTCTACTGAAACTGGACAGTTGGAAATCACAAGTTCAGCCAGCTCGGGGTTCGATCGCAGTGCATCAGCGACTGCCCCGTCAGAAATATCTGTATTGTCAACAAAAAGCACTCGGAGTTTGCCTCCTGTTGCCAATTGATGAAGCACCACGTCATCGATGGTGTCTCCTACCAAATACAATGAGACAAGCTGATTAGTGGATGATGCACTCACTGAGAAGTGCGCAGCCTCAAGCGATGGAATGTCGAAAAGACCGAGATGCTTCAAGTGGTGTCCATCAACAATATTGCTGATAGCACGCGCTGTTAGGAGATGTTCGTTTGCCAAGTCAATCGCCATCAGCGTTTCTGGCTCCGCGATAGAAAGAAGTGTTCGGTCCGTCATTTAACAGTTAACACTTGTAAGCTGTTGCAGGAAAGGGGGACCACTAAGAACATCGTGTGGCACTCTACACGTCCTCATCGAAATGGCAGTGATCGAAGAAGTGCCCAATGCCCTGGACACCACGTCACCCGATGCGTTGGACATCTTCACCGCAACAATGGAACCTTCGGATGTGAGAGCAACCGACGGATCCGGCATGTCCTGAAGGTTTAAATCTGCAGTGTCTGAAAGATGGATGAGTTCAAATTGTTTACCCGATGAATCAACGAAATGGTCGATATTCGAAGCATTGGTCGGCAAAACGATCCACACGAAAAGAACTACTACAAGGAGGAAGAAAGGGAACAGCAGCAAGACGGATTGATGATCAGTATTTCTAGGAAATCGACACATTGGATTGAAGTCCTATGAAAGTGTTTCTGTAGGGCGTTGTGCCGGTTTGGTGCTCACCGGCCAGCTGATAGGTAGCATCGCAGAGGTACGTCACCCGGCTGCGGCAGTCCGGTTGCCACCTTGCCGTACTGGTAGTCGAACTTCGAGATGACGCTGTTGTCGCTCTTGAGATTCGCCAGCGTTGTCAACCGACTGTCGGCATCGTAGGCGTACGTCGTCCCCCCCCCCCCCCATCCGGATCGATCATCTGCGAAGCAATATTGATACCAAATCACCCTTATTAGGCTTCCACTGAAAGTTTGCATTTCACAGTTGGACTGGGCGAAATGTCGACCAGATTGCTTCGAACGACTAGGGCTGTTTCACTGGGCGTCCAAAGGCGTGAAATCCAAAAGCATGGTGTTGACATACTGTGCTCCTACTCGGAGCAACCAAGAAACGTGAGCCAAGCCAATAAGTATGACAATTAAGCAAGTCGCAGCGTTCAACACAGATTTACAGCGTTGCGTTGCGAGGTTGCGAACCAGAAGAGCAATAAGAGCAAACTGGATTAAAAAAACGACGCACCACTTCAGCAACTGTGTTGCCAGAGGGGCAATGACAAACCCGTGGTAGTGCCAACCAAACTCTTTAAAACATTGTTGAAGACGTGACTCTCTCAAGAATGAAACGGCATAGTCTACCCCAATTGCAAGTGAAATCATCGCATTGGGATCGAACGTTAACCAATATGCTGTGAACAACACGAGAGCAACCTGACCCAAGGCTGTTAGCGCACAAGATTGCATTTCTAAACCTAAAAAGTGGAGATCACTTTGTCTTGTTGAAAACAGCTCGGCCTCTCTTCGCCTTGTCCTAAGTCTTTGAGTTGCATGTAAAGACTCAATGAGCAGCTTTGGTGAATCAACTGCCTCGCTTCACCCAGGATGACTGACTCTCCTCATCTTGCTTGTAAACGGACGTTCACATAGGCTGTATTGCCAATGCATGATGACTGCCAAGACACGTCAATGCAAAAGCGTTTCAAATATCTCCAAGATCTGCAACGCCTCGACGATGCCGTAACAGATGCGAATCTGCAGTAACCCATCCTGCATGAAAACTTCTCGACCTCTGCAAAGCTCCCTCCAGCCATAAACTTCAATCTCTAAAATGGAAAATTTGGAAAACTTGCGTGTGGGGTGCATGTCCCCTTTACGCAATTGTGTACCGTGGTCTCCACCTTCATGCTGACAAGAGCACATCTGATCGCAAAGATCCTCAATCAGATCTAGGCTGACTCCTTTATTGATCATAGCAGTGTACCGAATTGATCATAGCAGGGTATCGGTCATTTAGAACCTTGCGCTTCTTCGTAGGATTGCAAAACCCAAAACAATCTTGAACAGAATCTTGCATAAGTTCACAAGTGATCGAATCTTGCAGGTCGATTCCAGGTGGAATCTTCCCAGGGTTTGTGGTTTGAGGGACTTGCCTTTTGCAGCACTTGAACGTGTCTTTGTGAAGTCCAAGCGGAAAACGTGCATTGCCTATTTGCGATGTTTTACGATTGCTCGATCGACAGCTAGTCGCTTCGGCATAATTTCCAACATACAGGAGCTTCCCAGTGCAGCCGCAGTTAGTGTGACAGAAGATCATAACGTTGATCAACCCTCTGGGATCTATACTGATGGGAATGGAACTCGAAACATATACATTCGTAGGTCAACGAACCCAAGTGGATCGGCACTTAACTATTTTCCGATTGCAGGTCTATAGACTCTGGCTCGGATGTAGGGGCTTCCTGTGTCTTTGTCGTAGTGGTAGCCTACGTTGCCGGTGGACTGGAAAGGATTTTGGTCGAGCCGTTGAGATAATGAAGGTTTTCCAGCCGTTAAACAGATAAGTATCTGTAACGGACTCGGTATCACTCGACAGTTGCATTGTGCTGACGAGAGCGTTTTGGTGGTAATAGCTAGGAACCCACAAGACACCGTGTTTGGCCTGTTCAGTGCATCAAGAGTGGTCGTGGTGGAAATGTCAGCATTTTCAACCAATGTTCGATTCCTATCAACGAGATCAATTGCCGAATTTTCGCCAGATTTTCACACGTCTTCCGAGAACCTAACTACGATGGCAGCCCAGCGAAAAACTGTCTCTTGTAACCAGGAACCGTGAGCGGCTTCTGGAGTGGAGGTTGGGAACACGGGAATTGATGCGAAATTTTGGAGCAGAAGATGTGTTTGTTGTTTGAGAGCGGCAGCGTGAGTCGATAGGTTCCACCCTGTGTGGAAAATAGCTCCCAAAGCTCTGGTCAGCATTTGTTTGCTCCTGCTCGCGACTCTGACTCTGTTCGTCTCGCCCGGGTGGCGCCATGCGCACGAGGGCGGAGATGAATCACACTCTCACAGCAATGCTCACAGTCATTCCCATTCGCACTCTCATGACCATCCTCACAGTCACAGGCATGTTCATGTCGAGAGCGACGAGTCTGATCCGCAGCCCCGTTGGAACCGCAGCCACGTCCACATTTCATTTTTGGGATTTGACTTAACGCTTCCAGATTTTTGGGGAGTGGGATCAGCCTCTGAAAAACTCTCCTCGAACGAAAGAAGCCAGCCGGGCACTCTTGATGGTGAATTTCTGGAACTCCACTCTCCCTGGAGTTTCGGGCAATTGCTTCGCATTCTGTTTCTTATTCATGCTCCGATTCCTGACCGCTCGCACCTGCGGTCAGACGAAGCTTCCGAGAGGCACTTCGCGAAGACAGATGCCACTAGCGGGAGACTGCCGGATGCTCCCGCAACGCCTCCACCGAAAGTGAGCTGACAGCTCTCGCTGCCAGACTTCAACTTTCATTCTTCAGCGGAACCTGCACGGCCGATTCGGGCGATTGCTTGCATTTGAACCTGCGCTTCGATTGCGCATTCAATGCGACGCAATCCGTTCCGGTCTGTTTGTCTTCACGCTGGTGACTTCATTACTTCTTGCGCTCCGCTAAGAGCGTTTGTTTTCCGGAGATTCTGATGCCATTTGCTCAACGCTTTCGACGAAAACGTCGTGGCTTTACATTGATTGAATTGCTGGTGGTCATCGCCATCATCGCGATTCTAATTGCCCTTCTTCTGCCAGCTGTGCAACAGGCTCGTGAAGCAGCCAGAAGGTCAGCTTGCAAAAATAACCTCAAGCAACTCGTTCTCGCTCTGCACAACTACGAGTCGACGTATGGACTCCTTCCACCCGGCTATCTGCACAAGTTCGATCCCGCCGGTTCGAGCGCTAATCACATGGGATTTGCCTGGGGGCTCATGATTCTCCCACAACTGGAGCAGGCCAATCTGTATCAGCAGTTCGACTTCGATACTCCCGTTTTTGATGTCATTCAGCAGGTTCCACGTGAGCAACATCTGTCAGTCTTTCTCTGTCCGTCTGATCCGTATTCGGACGGCGCGTTTGTTGTCAGAGATGATTCAGTGACACCGATCGAGCAATACGCATCTGCCAGTTATGCGGCCAACTGGGGGCCATCGTCGGAGACTGTGAACCTTGACGATACTCCTTTGCAAAGCCGGGGAGTCTTCTACCGGAACAGTTCGACACGGTTTCGAGACGTTACAGATGGGTTGTCCAACACATTGTTCTTAGGTGAACGAACAAACGGGCCGCTTCCTGGTGCGGCTGCCGGAGGTCATCAAGTTTTTGAGACGGCCTGGTCTGCTGCCGTTCGTGAAATCGCTGACCTGTCAGACGATCATGGTCATATGGTCCTGTTTGAAACGCAGTACCGGCCGAACCAACCCGGAACGGATGACAAAGGCGTTTCTGCACCGCATACCGGAATTGGTCAGTTTGCAATGGGGGATGGTACAGTTCGCGCGATTAGCGAGAACATCGATGCAGACGTCTACAACGCACTCGGCACTCGGTCGGGTGGTGAAGTTGTCGGCGAGTTCTAATTCAGTTCGACGAAGTATTATCCGGTTGGCGAGTGAATCATGGCTCGTCAATCGGTTCTTTGTTGGGTTGCCTGATTTCGTCGAATTTGATTGATTGACATATCGCGACGTGACGATATATTTAAGAGGAGATTGGTGATTGCTGCGAGAGTGCAGGTTCGAAGCGGACGGGCATTGATTGTCATGCCGTTTCCAGAGTTCGGGATGGCCACGATTCGCGTTCTGTGTACCTTTCGAAGGAATTTTCGGTAAGCGTTCGCTCTTTTCTTGTCAACAACATGTCGTCACCTTGCGAAGTGACGATTCGATTTAGTGAGCGCGCGTAAGGGACTTGCAGGGGAGAAGTCTCCGTGACAGGTCAACTCAACTGGGATCATTCAACGAAACAGAGATGGGGAGTAGACGATGTTGCTCAAGTACTTTTACGACAGCGCTTTGGCTCATGCTTCTTATGTGGTCGGTTGTCAACGCGCCCAGGTCGCTGTGGTTGTTGATCCCGGTCGCGACGTCGAACAATATCTCGAAATGGCTGAACGTGAAGGTGTGCGACTCATCGCCGTCGCAGAGACGCATATTCACGCTGACTATGTCTCCGGCGCTCGTGAATTGGCCGATCGAGTCGGTGCAAAGCTCTACGTGTCGGACGAAGGTCCGGAAGAATGGAAGTATCAATTTGCCGATCAGTATGACCACCAACTGCTCAATGATGGGGACTCATTCACAATTGGGAAGATCAAGTTCGACGTGCTTCACACACCAGGGCACACACCTGAAAGTATTTCTTTCATGATCACGGATCAGGGAGGCGGAGCTGACCAGCCAATGGGTATATTCACCGGCGACTTCGTCTTCGTCGGTTCGATCGGTCGTCCAGATTTGCTCGAAGAGGCAGCTGGTCTTGTGAATACAGCTGAGCCTGGGGCACGAGATTTGTTTCATTCAGCGGAGAAGTTTAAACAACTTCCCGACTATCTTCAGGTCTGGCCAGCACACGGTGCAGGCAGCGCTTGCGGGAAAGGATTAGGGGCAATTCCTTCGTCCACTGTCGGATACGAAAAGCTCTTCAACCCAGCTTTGCAGTTCACTGACGAAGAGCGATTCGTGAAGTACATCCTCGCCGATCAGCCAGAGGCTCCTAAGTACTTTGCTGTGATGAAGCGAGTTAATAAGGAAGGGCCTGAGATTATTGGCGACGCAAAGCTCTCTGATCTACTGGCGATCGATGAACTCAGCACTGCACTGGAAGAGGGGACCGTCATTGACCTCACGCCTTCGAAGCAGTTCGGCGAAGGTCATGTTCCTCATAGTATAAACATTCCGACAGCGATGCTCGCAGGCTGGGCGGGCTGGATTGTTGACTACTCGAAACCAGTTTGGTTGATCGCTGATGTGGAGCAGTTACCCGAAGCAATTCGCGTGCTCCGTAAGATTGGTCTCGACGATGTGCGAGGTTATTTCGACGTTGATGATGTTCGGAACGCGGGGATGGCGACAGAAAGGTATCCATCACTCACACCGCAGGAACTAAAGCCACGAATCGAGTCGGGTGAAGTCACGCTTGTCGATGTCCGTTCCGACGAAGAGTGGAAATCGGGTCACATCGCCGGAGCGGAGCACCAATTTCTGGGAAGACTTCCCGACAATCTCGGTGACCTCGACAAAGACAAGCCGATCGTTACTCAATGTCAGACTGGCGGTCGATCCGCGATTGCTGCAAGTCTCCTTCAAGCGAATCAAATCGAAGTGATCAATATGACCGGAGGCTTGAATGCTTGGACGGGCTCCGGAGTCGAAGAAGTCTGAGCTTGAAAGTCGGAATGATTCGGCAGGGAGATCATGGTCAAGAAGATGAAGACAATTGACTGTTGAACTCTCATTGGCGCCAATTATGCCGCGAAGATCGAGCAGTCGAAATTGTTCAGTCACCTATCAAAGAATGACAACTTGCTTCAGTCAGAATCCATCGAAGAACGCAAACACAGCTGGGGCTCACGAGTCCTCACGAGACGTTAGAATGTTTTCCTGCGAACTTGAATGTATGGTTGACCGGCTCTTTCATTTCACACCATCAATGAGAATATCAATGTATCGAACAACGGTGACTTCCCTCATGATTTTGGCGCTCGCTTCCGCAATCCACTCTCAAGCGAATGCGCAGTCATCGGCCACTGCAAGTCCAACAGCGGGGGAAGAATCGTTTCAATACAGCAATCCGAGAATTGCTGACTTCGGCAAGGTCGTGAATCTTCCCGAAGCTGCTCATCAGCCGCGCGAGGGCAGCAAAATTGTGGTCGATATCACCAAGGGCAGCGATCCAGACAAGTTGAACTCCGCCATCGAGAAGGTGTGCCGGTTCGTGAACATTTACGCCGGCGCAGGGAAGAATTCCGCTGATGTTAGAATTGCTGTCGTATTGCACGGCGACGCGACTTTGGCGGTCTTGAACGACGCTGCCTACGCAACTCGCTTCAAAACAAATGGGAATCCGAGTCTAGCTTGTCTGCGGCAATTGAAGGATGCTGGAGTGGACGTCTTCGTTTGCGGTCAGTCACTCATCGGGACGGGAGCCAAACCATCGGAAGTCAGCGACCAAGCGAAAGTCGCAGTCTCCGCGCTGACAGCTTTGGTCAACTTGCAAAAGGATGGCTATGCCTATCTTCCGATGTTGAAGTAACAATGAGCTGAAGAGCTAAAGAACTGCTTTGGGGGGACCACTTCCATATCTGGCCATCTGATGTGGAAGTTCGGACGATGCGATGAATGCTGCTGTGAGTTGACGACCAGTCATCGTTGATTGATAGAATTCACACTCATCAATGCTTCGAAGACGTGATGCGAACGCATCGCGTCTTTGTGAAGCAAGTGTGTCGATCCCGTTCTATTTGATGTGCAACGAACATGTCACTCGATCCGCAGGTTCTCGTCGTCGGTGCTGGTCCAACCGGGTTGTTGCTTACCGCCGAACTCCAGCGTCGTGGAGTCAATTGCCTGATCATTGATGCACATCCGGAACCACTGCATTGGGACCGGGCAACTGTTATTCATCCCCGCTCTCTCGAAGTCTTTGAGTCGCTGGGTATTGTCGACCAGTTTTTACAGCTAGGGGTTAAACAACGCATCGTGCAGATTTCATCTTCTGGCCAGTTTTTGGGAGAACTCGATCTTTCATCGTGTGATAGCAGCTACGGGTTCAACCTCGGAATTTCGGAAGAAGTGACGGAGTCGATTCTGACCAGGTATCTTCAGCAGCAGGGAGGATGCATGCTTCGGTCCGCTCGACTGGTTGAACTTGAGGAAGAGCAACAGAAAGTCGTTGCCACGATTCAACTTGATGACCGACGCGAACGAATTTCTGCGCAGTGGGTCGTCGGGTGCGATGGATTCCGCAGCACAACTCGAGAGCTGGCAGGAATTGAGATAACCGGCCACGATATCGAAGAGCCTTGGGCTGTCTTTGATGCGACCGTGGTCAACTGGCCGAATTCTTCTGAAGGTATCTTTGTTTATCTGGATGAAGTCCCCGTCATCCTGACTGCACTTCCGGATCAGCGATGGCGTGTTTACCTGCGTCCAAATTCACCAGACGCCGATTTGCTTGGTAATGCTTCAACAACTCTGTCGAGATATTTGACGAACGTCAGCTTCGAGGAAGTCTCAAATCCCACCCGCTTTCAGTGTCACACGAAGGTGGCCAAGCAATTCCGGTCCCGTCGAATCTTTCTGGCGGGGGACGCTGCCCACGTCTGTACGCCTGCTCAAGGGCACGGGATGAATTCCGGATTGCAGGGCGCGTTTAACCTTGCTTGGAAATTAGCTCATGTTTGTAACGGTCAATGTACACCGAAAATCTTAGAAAGTTACGAAGCTGAAAGACTCCCGGTTGCGCAAGCCATTACCGCTTCTGGAGACGCAGCGGAGCTGATGCAAAAACCAGCTTCTAGAAGCGAGCGGATCAAACGCGATGAATCTCTGAACGAGATGTTCCATGACCCCAACGCTCAGCGTAATGAAGTCATCGCGGAGACTGAACTCGACATCGACTACAGCGACTCACCAATCGTCATCGGGAAATCTGCCGAAACTCTCGCAGCAGGTCAACGTCTTCCGAACACAGTTAAAATCGTACTGCCTGATGAGGGAAAGCAGCCTGATCGGAGAAAGCAACGACTGCATCAACTCGCTCAGCGGACTGGCCACACCGTTTTCGTCATTGGACGGTCACCAGAGAAGCATGGGCCGATAACTGAACTCGTCGCGGCGATCAATGCAGCAAAGAATTACTCGATCATCGAAGCAGTGTTTCTGGTCACGACTCAGCCCGATCCTCAACAGGCAGACGCCCAAATCACTCCAGCAGGCGCCGACATTCTTGGTGTAAAGGACGTCACGCTCTTGGTGATTCGACCAGATGGTCATATCGGTCTCAGAGCGGATGATGACCACCTTGAATCGCTAAAGCGTTATCAGGCATTGCTGAGCGGTGAGTGAAGGCCTTGCATCTGATCACGCTTTTTCAGCAGCTGTATTTTTCTATCGTCTTCTCTCATATTGTCCAAAGCCAATGCCGACTGGACCCAGGCCACTGCTGCTCGATGAAGATCGCCGTGGTACCTTCTACTGTCTATTCCTCGTCGCTGCAATTTCGGTACTAGATGTTGTCTGGACCTTGTTGGCTCACCAGGCGGGTGCCATCTCAAAACTCAACTCCTTCGGTGCTCGTTTCATCAAGGATCCTCACCATCTGGTAGCATTCAAGTTTCTTCTGTCTCTGCTCGCAGTTGGCATTCTGCGTCTGACACACAGGAGCGAGGTTTCGAAGCGAGGTGCCTAGTGGGCCAGCCTGTTCCGTACGCTGCTTGCAGCTCGGTGGGTTAGTATTACATCTGCTCTGGTTTAAAGGTAATCTAGAATCGCGTTGGGACTTATAGATGGAGACGAACCGATGAATGTTTTCTGGGGGACTTTGATGGCAATCATCGGATTGTTCATGTTGGTCTGCGGTACTCTAAAAAGTGACTTTGTGGTTTACCGACTACTCGTCGCACGTTCACGAATTCTGTGGGGCGAGTCCGTTCATCGCTTCTTCCAAGTCAGCGGGGCGATCATAACCACGCTCGGAATCTTGTGGGCAGCTGGAATCATCTGGTCAGCTGGATGAACAAATGGCTGAGGAAGCTACGGACAACCTAGAATTTCTTCGTCTCGACACTGAATCACTTGTCGGCCGGAAAAACTCCGTTCAGCCCGAATGGGTACGTTGTCACTCCGATCTGATCGAGTAAGGCTCCGTCCTCTCGATACTTGATGGTAATCGAGTGCATCCCGGGATTGAGCTTCGCTGCAGCAAGTTTCGCCCACTCCCAACCATTCGTCCCAAGGCCGTTGACAGCCTGAAAGTCTCCGTCGTCAATTTTGATCCAGAATGAGTCGTCGTCTGGCGAGGGGCAGTTGAGTCTTGCGTGAATGTAATACTTTGCTTCGACTGTTGTTTCGAATGAAATTGTCATCGCAGCGTCGTCACCGTGCGGGGGTACTTGCGGACTATTGAGTCCAAGGTTGACCGTGAGGTACTTCCTAGCGGATGCTTCTGGATCACTGACGATTCTCCAGTCAGCCCCATGTTTCGAGGACTCTGCTTCAAGAGTCAGGGTTTCCGTATGTTCGTCGTCCAGCGACGGAAAAGTTGACTCTCCTTTGGCCCAGCCGTCGTACCAAAACTCGTGCTCGACCGAATCGAAAGGATGTTTGGTGACGTCTGTATTCGTCTCTGATTTGCCCAACAGAAACTTGTCGACAAACGCTTCGACTTCGGGCCGCTGGCTGTCAGGAAGTTGACAGTGAGGGTGACCTGCAACGATTGAAAATCCAAACCGATCTCCGATTCCGAATGTCTTCCACACTTCATGTGCGGCTCGACACGAAACATATCCGGATTCGTCGGCCAACCATTCGTAGTCAGGGTTCCCGAGGATCAAGAGCGCTCGCGGAGCAACCATCGCCATGAGTTCGTGATGGTCATGCGGAAGTCTTTCAACCGCGGCCGAGAATTGAAACATGTCTTCCAGGAACCATTGTCGACTGGTTCTGCCAAGCGTTTCCACGTTGCCGAGAGTTTCCGAAACCCGCCATGCTGCCGCGCCACCGCCACCCGATTCCTGAGCAATGGTGAGTGCAATCCGTTCATCGAGCGCTCCTGCAAATAAAGCCATCTTCCCTGCGAAAGAACAGCCAGTCACGGCGAGCCGTTTTCGGTCGATCGGCAATTCATCCGCAACGAGTTCTAATCCATCAATAATGCGACTAATTCCCCACGGCCAAGCACTGTAAGCTCCGATATGTGTCAGTTCGGGATAAAGTCGATTGATGGGCTCACTCCCTCGCTGTTGTTGATGTGCCATCACCTGATTGAAGTTGAATGAAATCGTGGCGATGCTGCGACTCGTGAAGATGTCAGCCGGCAGGCTTCCGGTGCCACTTCCAAATCCAATTCCGATGACGGCAGGAAACGGACCGTCTCCCTCGGGGAGTAGAACCTTCGCAGTCAGTGTCAGGGACTCACTGCCTTCCGTTGCCCGAACGGTCAGCGTTCCGTTCTCGAAACTCGCTGACAGTTCACTGGGCTTTGGCGGTTTCTGTCCGATTTCGTAATGTTCAATTTCCGCTTTGATCTCAGACCGACGTCGAGCCCAGTCTCGGAATTCTGTCGATCGCCCATTTCCATCGGACCAGGCAAACGGATCCGGAAGAGGTCGGACCGTTGGCAGGTTGTCGAAGTCTGGCAGTACTGTATTCGAGAATTCTGCTCCACCGTGTTCAACGTCGTAAACGAGCGGGATTTCTTGAGCGAAGCAGGTCGCCTGGACAAGTGCGAAAAGAGTGATCGCAGAAATCTTCGAAAACAGTGGATTAGGCATGGGCATGCTTTGTGGCTCCCTTAAAATGCCGTTTTGAATTCATTCGCCGAGATCTGCGAACGTACTGGTGCAGCGTCAATGGGAAGAGGCAGTTTCCTGCCGGATGCAGGCAGGTCAACAGCGTTTACGCTGGAACAGATCTGTCTCACATTAACATTATTGACTTGTGGGCGATCTGATTTCCATGTTGAGCACGCCTCCTGAGCGAATCAACTGCGACTCAAATGGACTCGGTGTATACCCCGATTGCACGCTGGTAAGTCCGTCACACGAATGAGTTGAGAGTGACTGTTGAGTTTGATTACCCAGATGCCATTCGACGGAGCATCTCCGAACTCGATGCACTGTCAACGGTAGAACTCGTCGAGATTGCGACTCCGGAAAGGAACTTGTTCGGAGAATGATGTTCCCTCCAACTCCCCGGTGTTGTCTGCGGTGGGACGCGAATCGTTTTTCTAGCTTCTTGCCATTTTGTTCTGCATCTTGGCTCACCTCTGTGAAGTCGGTCCAGGCGAGATGAATTGGCCAAGACAGATCGTTTTTGCGGCACAATGGAGGACTCTCCGAAAAATAACTCGTCGATTCTCCGACGAAGTCTAGGATCGACAGAAGTAGAGCGGAGGATCCAGATGGAAGTTTTTGAATTGTTCTCGGCCAAATTTTGACGCACATCACACGATTTTGGCACAATGAAATCCAATCCTCGAGATTCTGCGACAACAGTCGGCAAAGTTCGGTTCGCGGAATTGAGATTGTCATGTGCTGACATCGATCATCATACACTAAGGAGGATGCAGTGAAGATCGCGATTATCGGAACTGGCATCTCCGGACTGACGTGCGGCCATCTGCTGAACCCCGAGCATGAGATCACTCTCTACGAAGCAAACGACTACATCGGCGGCCATACCAACACAGTAGATGTTCGATCGGAAGCGGGTACAGTCCATGCTGTCGACACTGGATTCATCGTCTTCAATGACCGAACCTATCCCAACTTCATCGGACTTCTGGACGAACTGGGAGTCGAATCTCGGCCGACGTCGATGGGCTTCAGTGTCGCCTGCGAACAGAGTGGAGTTGAGTACAGCGGGACAAACTTAAAAACTCTCTTCGCTCAGAAGAAGAATCTTCTGCGGTCGTCCCATCTTCGGATGCTTGCGGACATTCTCCGTTTTAATTCTCAAGCTCCGTCGCACCTCGAGATCGTTTCTGAAGACTGTTCGGTTGGTGAGTATCTCAGTCGTTTTCGGTTTTCAAACGCCTTCGCCGACCGATACTTGCTTCCGATGGGGGCTGCCATCTGGTCGTGCCCAATGCAACGGTTTCGAGACTTCCCGATTCGTTTCATTATCGAATTCTACAAGCATCATGGATTATTGAGCCTAAACGACCGTCCGGTTTGGCGAGTGATTCGAGGAGGATCTCGTGAGTACGTCAAGCTCCTCGTACACCCGTTCCGCTCGCGTGTTCGACTCAATTCACCAGTAAGATCGGTTGTGCGTGATACAGATGGAGTGACAATCAAAACAGATTCCGATGAAGAATCGTTCGACGAGGTCATTTTCGCCTGTCACTCCGATCAAGCTCTAAAGATGCTGGCAGATCCATCCTCGCACGAGTCAGAGATTCTCGAAGAGTTTCCCTACAGTAAAAACACCGCGGTCTTGCACACTGATGCTCAAGTCCTTCCGAAGCGAAGATCGACTTGGTCCAGCTGGAACTATCGTATTCGGAGAAATGAGCAACGCCCGAACGTGACATACAACATGAATATCTTGCAGCACATTCATGAACCGGAAACCTACTGTGTCACGCTTAACGACGAGGAACACATTCGCTCAGATTCGCTAATCGGAACATATCAATACAGCCATCCTGTGTTCACTATCCGGCGATCTCAAACTCAACAACGGCATGCGGAGCTGATTCGACGCAACTCGACTTCCTATTGCGGAGCATATTGGGGCAATGGTTTTCATGAAGATGGAGTGACCAGCGCTCTGCGTGTTTGCGCTGCTTTCGGCATTACTCCAACTTGGTCACAGGTAACTCAACCGAATGATCGCGTGGAGCTGTTGACCCGTGCCTGATTCAAACACTGACTCCGATCTGAAAAGCTGTCTGTATCTCGGAAGAGTACAGCATCGTCGAATGCGTCCGTTCGAACATCAGTTCGAGTATCGCCTGTTTATGGTCTATCTCGACTTGCAGGAACTCGATGATGTCTTCGGGAAAAAATGGACTTGGTCAACAAGGCGTGCAGCGATTGCATGGTTTCGGCGAGAAGATCATTTCGGCGACCCAGATGTACCCTTGAATGACTCTGTTGCAAATCTTGTCGATCTGGAACTTGGATACTGCCCGACTGGGCCCATCCGCATGCTGACTCATTTGAGGTATTTCGGGTATGTCATGAATCCCGTCAGCTTTTACTACTGCTTTGCCGCCGAGGAAGATCGTGTCGAAGTCGTTGTGGCCGAAGTCAATAACACTCCATGGGGTGAACAACATTGTTACGTCTTGGATCTTCGTACTTCTTCAGACAGCAGGCTGCTCACGACGGGGCATGACAAAGAGTTTCACGTTTCTCCATTCATGCCAATGGAGATGCAGTACCGTTGGAAACTGTCATTGCCGGATGAATCGCTGTCGGTTTCAATCGAGAATTGGCGGGAAGGAAGTCGGGCATTTTCGGCAACAATGTCGATGCAGCGACAGCCGATGACGTCGAGAAACTTAAATCATGTCCTCTTATCTTATCCTTTCATGACAGGGCGCGTTCTCACGGGAATTTACTGGCAAGCTCTAAAGCTATGGTGGAAGGGGGCAAAATATCACCCGCACCCAAAGAAACAGCTCTCCCACTCAAATTCATTCTGAACAGTTTTTCGAAATCATTCCTTTGAGTTTCTGGCAATTGGCATCATGAGCGACAATCTCACATTACCTCAGGCAGTTCATGTTCGAAGCACTTCGTCGACGCGCGTGTCAAAGTCGTCTTTTGGACAGAAATTGTTGATGAAGTTGTTTTCTCAACTTAAGTATGGTCGCCTGCAAGTTCAGTTGCCGGACGGAACGCGTTTGCAGTTTGGGGAAGAGAGTTCAGACCAACTGGAAGCGAATGTCGAGATTCTGGATGAATCGTGCTTTCAGCAGATTTTACTCGGTGGAAGCTTGAGTGCTGCTGAAGCTTATCTGGAACGACAGTGGACAACGGATGACCTGACTGTTGTCATGCGACTCATGTGTCGTAATTTGACACGCCTCACCGCGATGGATGGAGGTTGGGCTCGCCTCGCACGGTCCTTTGCGGTGTTGAAGCATCGATTCATGAAGAACACGCACATTGGGAGTCGACGAAACATCGCAGCTCATTACGACCTGAGTAATGAATTCTTTCAGTTGTTTCTCGACCCGACGCTTATGTACTCATCAGGTCTGTTCACCAGTCCCCAGATGACGATGCAGGAAGCTTCCGTCGAAAAGCTCGAAAGAATCTGCCGAAAACTCTCCCTGAAGCAATCAGATCATGTCGTCGAAAACGGCACGGGCTGGGGTGGGTTCGCTCTCCATGCAGCCAGCAATTATGGCTGTCGCGTGACGACCACAACGATCTCCGACAAACAGTATGAACTTGCACGTGAGAGGATTGAATCGGCCGGTCTGCAGGATCGTGTGACTTTGCTGCGAGAAGATTACCGCCATCTCACCGGAGTTTATGACAAGCTCGTTTCAATCGAAATGATCGAAGCTGTCGGTCAGGAGTTTCTTCCTGCCTACTTCCAAGCTTGTAACCGTCTCCTCAAACCGGGTGGAACAATGCTCGTGCAAGCGATCACAATGCCTGACTATCGCTATGACGAGTACTCACGCGGCGTAGACTTCATTCAAAAGTATATTTTTCCAGGGGGGCATCTTCCCTCTGTCGGTGCAATGCAGGCATCCGTTGAGAAGACATCGCTGAATCTCGTGGACGCTTTGCAGTTCCCTGAGAGTTACATGCGAACATTACAGTGCTGGAAAGATGAATTCACGCGGAAGTCTGATGCAGTTCGGTCTTTAGGTTTCGACGAGCGATTCCTTCGCATGTGGATGTATTACCTCTGCTATTGCGAAGCAGCTTTTCAGGAACACACGGTGAGCGTGGGACAGTTCGTTTGGGAGAAATCTTGCTTTGCAGACAACTAAACATTGTGCTTGTGCAAGATAAAAGAAGGATGGCAGACTCTAATGTCATATGCAGGAATAACGAAATCTGTACTCTCTGCAGCGGAATATGGTTGGATTTCGGATCAGCTCATCCGCTTGGGGATTCGCTCGCTGCTTTCGAAACGTCTTCAGAAGATGCACTCCTCAGGCAATGAAGATGAGTCCCCACAGACTACCTTTCTTCAAGAGTGTGCAAGTTCACCGATCGCTTTAGCGACTGAGGAGGCCAACGATCAGCATTACGAAGTTCCTGCTGAGTTCTTTCAATACGTGCTCGGGCCTCACCTGAAATACAGTTGTTGTCATTGGGAAGATGGGGCAACTTCACTTCGGCAGGCAGAAGAGTCGGCATTGTCGATAAGCTGTCAACGTGCGGAGTTGAAAGATGGGCATTCAATCCTCGACCTTGGTTGCGGATGGGGTTCGCTTTCGCTGTGGATGGCCGAGCGCTTCCCGAAGTCGCAGGTGACCGCTGTTTCGAACTCGTCGAGCCAAAAACGATTCATCGAATCGCAAGCGAAAGCGCGAGGCTTGGAGAACATTAAAGTGATGACTGAGGACATCAACAACTTCGCTCCCCATGATCGGTTTGACCGTGTTGTCTCAGTTGAGATGTTTGAACATGTACGAAATCACAGAGAGTTGTTTCGACGAATTCATCACTGGTTGAAACCGGACGGGTTATTGTTTGTCCACGTTTTCGCACACAAACAACAATCTTACTTTTTCGAAGATCAAGGTCCGCAAGACTGGATGACTCGGTTCTTCTTTTCCGGAGGGATGATGCCCAGCGAAGACCTGTTTCTGAATTACCAGGACGATCTGAAACTTATGAACAGGTGGAGTTGGAACGGACGAAATTACGAAAAGACCAGCAATGCCTGGCTTCAATCGATGGATGAGAACAAAGGTCACATTCTCTCAATCTTTGATGAGGCTTACGGCAAAGAGCAATCGCGAATCTGGTTCCAGCGATGGAGAATTTTCTTCATGGCCTGTGCGGAACTCTTCGGTTACCGCGATGGGAATGAATGGAAAGTTTGCCACTATCTATTTCGAAACCAGGAGTCGTAAGTCATGCTCGGAGAGACCTTGGTTTGGAACGCTGCTGCCATCGGGATTTTGATGCTGGCGACATGGATCGTGAGTATTCCGTTGCGGAATGTCAGCATTGTTGATTTTGTTTGGGGGATGGGATTTGTCATCGTTGGCTGGATCACGTACGGGCTGTCAGTGTCGACTTATTCGACAACCCAACTGCTCTTGCCCTGCTTAACGACCATTTGGGGAGTGCGACTGACACTCTATTTGGTCTGGCGAAATAGTGGGCAACCGGAAGACAAGCGTTATGTGTCGATGCGAAATTCTCGAGGTGAGTCGTTCTGGTGGCAGAGCCTGTTCACCGTTTTTCTGCTGCAAGGCGTGGTCATGTGGGTGGTGTCTTTACCCCTGCAGGCAGGAATTGCGAATCATCAAGCTGGCTGGACTCTGTTGACGATTGCGGGTTTGATGCTTTGGGGAATTGGATTGTCCTTCGAATCGATTGGCGACTGGCAACTTGCACGCTTTCGTTCCAATCCTGAGAACGAGGGAAAAGTGCTTCAGAGCGGACTGTGGAAGTACACACGCCACCCTAACTACTTCGGAGACTTCTGCGTGTGGTGGGGGATCTATTTAATCGCGATCGCTCATGGGGAGAACTACTGGACTGCCATCGGCCCCATTGTGATGTCGATTTTTCTAATGCAAATCTCAGGTGTTCGACTTCTGGAGAAGTCGTTGAGTCAAGACAAACCCGAGTACGCGGAATACGCACGGCGAACCAATGCATTCTTCCCAGGACCTCAACGGACCTGAATTCAAGAGCCGCGACGAGCCAGTTGTCGCATGATGAACTGAAAGACGAGTCCGCCAGCGATGAGGGCCACTCCCGCAATCCAGATGTATGGCTCGACCCAGAAAGCCAGCGATAAGCAAGAGATGAGACCCAGCCAGGGAATGAACTTCGGGAAGAGTCGTTCTTCAGCAGAGAGCTGAATGGCAGCGAGATTTGTCAGGGCGTAATAGACAAGAACGGTGAACGCGCTGAAGGACCAAGTTGTCTTCACGTCGCCGATCAACGAAAGCAGGGCAATTCCGGTTCCGACGACGGTCACAGCCACGGTTGGAGTCGATTGTGATTGATTCAGGCGTCCCAGAGCATGCGGCAGATCACCACGCCTCCCCATCGCCAGCGCGACGCGTGACAGTCCCAGAATGAGGTTGAGCAGCACGCCGAGCATTGCAGTAACCGCTCCCACGGCAATCACTTTCTCCGCAGTTACCGAATCGAATTCTCGGGCGACAACGACCAGGGGAGCTGCTTTTTCGGTCGTGGCATCTGCGAGAAGCTTCGACCCACTCGATGCGATACCAATCACACCGACTGCTGCGTAAAGCATCGACGTCACAACCAGAGTGATGATCATCGCCCTAGGAATTGTATAGCGAGGATTGACCACTTCCTCACCCAGCGTGGCGATGCGTCCGTAACCTGTATAAGCCACGAACATCAACGCACAGGCTTCGAAAAAGCCGCTGAATGCCCGTCTTAAGTCGTTTGGCTGAAAGAACGGTGAGAGATTTTCTGTTCCGTTCTTCATGGCGGTCGGCATCCCTGCCAAGATGAAATAGGCAAGTGAAGCAAGAGTCAGAGAGACAATGGCGATGTTCGTCCAGTTGGATCGCTTGATCCCGCCGAGCACGAGCAGTGTCATGACGACCACAACCCCAACAGCCACCGGGGCGGTCAATGTCGACGGATCTAGCTCGAACAGATTTAGCGCGTAGCCGGAAAACCCCAAGGCAGCTGTCGCAGCTGATGCACTCTTGGCGCATAAGAACATCCAGCCAGCGGTGAATCCAAGAGCTGGGTTTAGCCAGCGATAGCCGTACTCGTACGTGCCGCCGCTGACTGGGTGATTTGCGGCAAGCTGGGCGCTGCTCAACCCATTGAAAGTGGCGACAAATCCACCGACGATGATTGCCAGAATGACGGACGGACCAGTCACTCCTGCGGCGATGCCGATACTCACGAAAACACCGGTGCCAATGATGGAGCCGAGTCCCATCATCATCGCTCCGACGAGACCAACCTCGCGATTGAGTCTGCTTTGTGCCGACGCGTCAGCCATCAGGTTGCGGTTCCGGAACGCCGATGAACCAGCGAGTAAACACAGGGAACAAGCACCAGCGTCAATAGCGTCGATACGATCATCCCTCCGAGAAGCGCTCGAGCGAGCGGAATCATCGCTTCATTACCTGGTGAGAGTTGAAATGAGAGAGGCAGCATCGAAGCGACCAGCGTCAACGACGTCATCAAAATCGGTCTCAATCGAACCTGTGCGGCTGATAAAGCAGCTTCCCGGGGAGCCAGTCCGTCAGCACGGCGTCGGTTCGCAAATTCGACCAACAGAATCGAGTTGTTCACCACCACGCCAATCATCATCAATGTTCCCATCAGTGACTGGATGTTGATGTACGTGTTGGTCAGATAAAGCACCAGCAGGACGCCCCCCAAACCGAGTGGGACAGCGAGCATGATGATCAAAGGATCGACGAAAGAACGAAACTGGGCCATCAGCACCAGGTAGACGAGAATCCCAGCCACAACGAGTCCGACTCCCAAGAGTTGCATTCCCGATTCCATCGTTTCGACGGGGCCACGGATTGTTGTTGAAACTCCGTTTTCAAATTCCATACCTGCTAAAGCCTGCCGAACTTCGCGAGCCACCGATCCAACATCGCGACCGGAAACGTTGACATGCACATCATTAACACGAGCGATGTTGTAATGAGCAATCTCCCCCGGAATTGTGACTCGTTTAACAGTCGCCACGTTAGAGAGTGGAATTGTGATCGGGCCGTCAGGTGTGTTTAGCGAAAGCGGAATGTTTCGCACGTCGTCTAGTGACTGGAATTCATTGTCTTCGTATTGCACACCCATGAAGAAATCGACTCCCGACTTGGGATCGATCCAGATCGTCGGAGAGTATCCGACACTGGAACCAAGTGCGGTCAGGACAGTTCGTGCGACATCTTCCTGATCGACGCCGAGATATTTCGCTCGTGTGCGGTCGACCTGAACATCGAATTGTGGATAGTCGAGTGACTGTGCGATCTGGACATCTCGAGTACCCGGAATCTGCTTCACGACATTGACAATCCGCTCGGCGGCGTCGCGACATTGGCCCAACGTTCCAGCTGAGACCTGCACGCTGATCGGAACTGGAACTCCTTCGTTAAGGGCCATGTTGACGATGCCACCCGAGACAAACAGGAACTCTTCGAGCGGATACTCTTCGGCCAGACGATCACGAAGCGTGTTGACGTATGTTTGCGTGCTCGTCTGTCGTCCTTCCTGCTTAAGGTTAACAATGATGTAAGCCGTATCCGGTCCGGAATTCGAACTAAGAACTGTCGAGAATCCTGCTCCTTTACCGACCGGAAGTCCAATGTTGGCGATCAACGTTTCAATTTGATCTTCGGGAATAACATCTTTAATTGTATCTTCGATGCGAGCGACAAGCTTCTCTGTTTCATTCAGCTTGTTCCCGGGGAGAGTTTTCAGACGGATCTCAAAGGTGCCTGCGTCTACATCAGGGAACAATTCCGTTCCAATGAGCGGAGCTAGCAGGAATGATGCACCGACGCTGGCGACGATGAGCAGAACGGCGATCGCTGGAGCTTTGAGGATGCCGTTGAGAAAGTGTCCATAGACCCCATGAGGCTTGGCATCGTTTTCATTTGAATCGTTCTCTGAAGTCGGCTCACTTCTAGAACGAACGCGCTCACGCACAAACGTAGCACAGAAAGCTGGGACGACGGTCAAAGCAAGGATGTATGAAGCGCCGATTGTAAACGTCGCTGCGAGGGAAAGCGGCTCGAACAAATACTTAATCATCCCGGTTAAAAAGACTGCCGGCAAAAACACTGCGAGCGTCGTGATTGTTCCAGCGAGAATCGCTCCCGAAACTTCTTCGGTTCCATCGCGGGCAGCATCGAGTGGTGACTTCCCCATTCGTTGATGCCGAATGACGTTCTCGACGACAACGATCCCCGCATCGACCACGGTTCCAATTGCTAAGGCGATTCCGCCAAGGGTCATCACGTTGATGGTCTGACCGGTGAATGCGAAACCGAGACCTCCGATCAAAATTGCCAACAAGATCGTCGACACAATAATCAGTGTTGGCAGGAACCGTCGCAGAAAAATGAAGACGACCACCGCCACCAGAATCGCTCCCAGTCCGACCTGACTGAAGAGATTGGACATCGCGTTGCGAATGTAGTGCGACTGGTCGGAAACGAGGGTGACCTCCGTCGCTTCAGGGATATCGCCACGCTCTTTCATCTTGGGGATTTCAGTGGCAATTCCCTCGTAAATACGATCAACGACAGCGATGGTGTTCTCGCCCGGTTCACGAAGCAGTGGACAATAGACGCTGCGTTTTCCGTTCACTCGAACGATGTTGTACTGCAATGCAGCGTCATCTTTGACGTGACCAACATCGCGAATAAAAATCGGTCGGCCACCGCGAACAGCGACGGGAATCGCTTCGATTTCTTCGGTTGTCGGCAGTGTGTTCTTGGGGTGAATCTGGTAATCGGTCTCGCCAATCTGCGCCGTTCCTGCAGCGAGGACGAGGTTGGACTTCTGCAATGCATCGACAACATCTGTGGCACTGACATGATGTGCCTGAAGTTTGGCTGGATCGACATAGATCATCATCTGTCGAAATTTGCCGCCGAACGGATGCGGAATCTGCACTCCCTTGAGGCCTCCCATTTTGTTTCGAACGGCGTAGTATCCGATGCTATACAACTCGGACTCGCTGAGTCCCTCACCGGAAATGGCAGCTAGAACGACCGGCAGATTCGATGGTTCACTGCGAAGCGTAAAGGGCCACTCAATCCCAGGCGGCAAGTGGAACATGTCGCTCGCTTCAAGGTTGACGATGTCATTCATCGCCGAGCTGGGATCAGCTCCCGGCTGGAAGAAGACCTTGATGACTGTTGCGCCGGGAACGGTGCGCGATTCCTGATGTTCGATCTTACCGGCCAGAGTCAACGCTCGCTCGACACGCGACGCGACTGACTTCTCCATGTCGAGTGTGGGCAAGCCGGGATAAGAGAAGAAGCTGACAACAACCGGCTTCTTGAAATCGGGTAGGATGTCGACCGTGATGCCGGGAATGACCGCAGCTCCCAGCAAACAAAATGCGATCGCTGCAGCGAGAACGGCATAGCGATTCTTGAGTGAGAAATTAATTAAACCCATCGAACTCTCTATCTATGGCCAGTGCGCTTTCTGTTTCATCTCGAACCGGAGCGACTGATTGGATCTATGTTGCGAAGGTGAGAGCACTCATTGAACTTGGGAATTCGAAACCTGATGTGTCGAAGTGAACGCAAAGAGTGTCGAATTTTTCAAGTGGGTGCACAGGCAGGAACAACATGTTTAGCGACTCAGAGGAACGACTTTCTCGCCGTCAGTGAATCGCTTCAGGTGGGCGTCGATGACTTGTTGACCCGGAGCGAGTCCAGCCACGATCTGAATGGAAAGTCCATCGTCCAGACCGGTTTCAACCGGAGAGACGGAAACGGTGGAGTCACCTTCGACGATGTAAACGTAGGCTTCGCCCGTCTCCGAAAACCGCACAGCGCGAGCGGGTAACATGGTCGCAGCGATTTTTGTCGAGAGTGAAATCGATGCTTCTCCGAACATCCCCGGAATCAATTTACCGTCGGAGTTCTCGACTTCAGCTTCGACCAACATCGTACGCGTGCTCGGATCAAGGTCTCCTGCGAGTCGTGTCACGCTGGCAGTCATTGGCTCTTCGTCGGGGAACGATGGGAATCGGAGAGTAATGGAATCGCCTCGTCGAATCAGAGCGGCGTCGACCTCCGGAACGGGAATCTGAATGCGAACGGTCTCCATTTGACTGACGACAAATAGAGGCTTACCGCTGCCGACTTCACTTGTCTCCCGCACGAGATCTCCGGGATCAACGTGTCGTTGAGTCACAACCCCAGCGAATGGAGCTTTGAGAGTGGAGTAGTCAATCAGAACATCAATTTCTTCAAGCTGCCGTTGAGCGATGGCAGTCTCGGCTTCATCCGCTTTGAGATCCGCTTGAGCCGAGGTCAACTGTGCCTGAGCGACTGCGACGTCTGCTTCGGCGGAGTTGATTGCCGAAGCTGTGGCTTCTTTGTTGGCTCGTTCTGAATCCCGCTTCTTTCGAACTTCATCCAGCACGCGACTTTCTAGCGACTGACGCTGCACAAGATCTTGAGTTCGGTTGAATTCCGCTTCCATTGCAGCCAGCGAAGCGTCCGCGCGATTCATTTCGGACTTGGCTTGAGCGAGTTTGGCTTCCGCTGATCGAACGTTGGCCTCAGCCAGTTGAACGCCTGCCTGAGCTCGGGCTTCTTCAGATTCAAAACGAGTGATTCGGGCTTCGATGATTTCTCTTTGTTTGCGCATCTCTGGCACATTAATGACCGCCAGGGTTGCGCCTGCTTCGACAACGTCTCCGATGTCCGCCTTCACTTCACCGACATAGCCTGAAACCTTGGCACGCACCTCAGCCCGATAGTACGGATGCACCGTGGCAGGCTGTGTCGTTGTACGCTGAACTTTCGTTTCCGAAGCAGAAACCAATTTGACTGGGATCGATTCCTGCTTCTCGGCTCTCTGCGGACTTGGCTGTTGGTTCGCGCAGCTGGAAATCCCAATTGAAACGATGAGCAAGATGGCGAATTTGCCGTAAGCACGAAAAGCAGATCGCATCATGTGCGGAGGTCTCCTCTAAGCGACGTTGACCAAGCTTTCACTACCGAAAGAAGGGCCGAAGTCTCGCTAGTTTTTTTCGACAGTATAAGCTGGGGCGGAACCCTTCGCGATGAGCTGGGGATTAGAATCCGCTAATCATTCAACGACGCATGCGCGAATCGACACGCGAATGGCCGAACTAGAGCAAGTTGCTCCTTCCTGTGCACTCGCTTGCACTGTTTCGTAAGTTAAAAGGCTGTGTTTGCTCGTGCGAGATCGTGCACACAAAATCAGAAAATGCTCTAAAAATCAGTGCCATTGTTTCAGGCGGTTCGACCGGACCTGTCTGATGAGACGCATTTCAGTGAGGAGCAGCGATCTGTCGAATTGTTTGGCTGATCAATCTCGTTTTCACGGTAGGATGTGTCCAGAACTACTCGTTCGCCAGCAATCGGCCATCGCAGCCAGGTATTGCACTCAATCGGACTATTTCGCAGCGAATGCCGAGTATTCCGAGCCCGTGAGGACATCCGAACTTGACCAGTTCAAGGTATCAAATACGAGGATTTCCACGACCGAGGCCGAAACATTTCTCATCCGAAGGTCGCCCAACACCATCCAAGAGTCGAACGAGTCACCCTCTTCAATTCGGACCGTCGCACACAAGCGGAACTCGCGAGGAAGCGTCGATTACGGCGGAACACTGGTTCTCGACGGAAGAGAATATCGGCCCAAGCTCATCGGAGAGCGACCGGTCGGACCGAACGTGATCGTTGCCAGTGAAACTGTGGGTGGTGGAGATAAAGTCCTTGAAGATCGAAGGTTGCGCACGATGCCGCAAGTCGAGCCGACGCTCGACGTAGTGAACATGAACCTTCCGGCCGCACTTTCGATGGTTGGCGGACAGCATCCGGCAGTCGGATTGGCACAATGGCGAGTGCAGGAAGCATATGCGCAGCTTGATCAAGCCGAAATGCTATGGCTTCCTTCATTGCAGGCGGGAATGGGGTTCAATCGTCACGACGGAAACCTCTTTGCAAACATCTGGGCGACAGCAGATCCTAATTGAAACCCTTAACGTTCGTCGAGAAATGCGGTTTTGAGCCGGACCTGGCTGATGTTCACTTTTGAGACCAACTCGCGAATCTCAGCGGTGTCTTCGTACTCAGCATGGTTGTCACCGTGCTCTTTGTCCTCGTTGTAGTGTTCAACCTCATGTTTCAGTAACTCAAGTTGCTCGCGGAGAATTCGAGACTTGATGCGGTGGTAGTCGCTCAGTTTCCAATCTCGCAGGTAAACTCCGACCTCAAGTTTTCGGCTCCAATCTTGGTAGATATCAATCCAGTACTTGGAGTGAACTTCGTCTCCGACGAGGGCTGCTCCAAGGGCTTCCGCTTTGGCGATGTTCATCTCTTCGAGAACTTCTCCGGGGGGCGGGTAGTAGGCGTAGCACCCCAGGATGCTGGCGAAAACAAGGCCAACGAGAAAAAGTCCGCCGAGGACTGGAGCAGGGACGATGATATCGAAACGGCTCGGTTCGGCCGTCTCCTGTTGCTTCTCAAGCCAAGCCTCGATGCGGCAGTTTCGATCAAATAGGTTGAGGATTAGGCCAAACAGAACGACAGCCCCTAAGGCAATGCTGGCATACAGCTCGTAAGGTTGGATGTCACGTTTGAGTTTTTCGATTACAACCTGTGAGGCATTCGGGACGACACCGTGAAATGGCCGGCAATAAATGTCGAACGCGTGAGTATGGTCGGCAGCATCGATTTCGTGTGGGTAGAGCGGACGGTCGACTCCGTACGCCAGACCGAGAACGATCGCCAGTAAGAGTGCGAACCAGACTCCACACTTCTTGAGCCCGTATTGCCGCCACATCCAGGCAGCCAGCCCGAGATTCATACCTGCCCCGAGGACCAGCAACACGAAGGCTGCACCCGGGGAATTGGCGTGCTGGAACATCATTCCCAACTGGCTCATGGCGAGCATCGGAGTGGCATAGACGGGGACAGCAACTCCGGACATGGTCAGCGGAGCGAAGGGATTGTCTCCGTTCATCGCGTGCTGCAAGCCACCAGCAGGGATGATCACTCCCAACATGGCGACTCCAATCAAGCCGATGAGAATGAAGATCGCCGAAACTCCTCCCGCTTCTCGACCAGCTGCAACGGCGATCGAGAGCATTCTCTTCAATCCAAACGCGACTTCCGCTGGAGGCGGTTTGGTGTTGCCGCTGTCAGGGAAAATTCGATCCCAGACGAATCCGACTCCGGTCACCACGAGCAGCGAACAGAATGCGAACGTGATAATGGCCCAGGGTTCCGAGAGTGTCAGTCCGTATAAAACGGATAGGGGATTGAACAACGGAGCTGACATGGCGAAAGCCAGAATCGTTCCGCCTTTCAAGCCTGTGCGACGCAATTCGCGAATCACTGGAATGACACCCAGCGAGCAAATTGGAAGCAGCATCCCGATGCCCCATGCCTGCACCAACGACCGTCGCGAGTTGTCTCCAAACATGCGAACTGTCAGGTCGCGTCCCATGAGTCGTCGAAAGACTCCGGCGATAATCAGGCCAGCAAGAATGAACGGAGCAGCGCTGAACAACGATTGCAGGAACCGGAGCAGAAAACTCCAGATGAGTGTTTCAGCCATTCTGTTGTTCTCCAGCTACGGTCGGTTCGGAAGTTTGGGAATCTTCGACTTGTTGAGGATTAGCGCCCGGGTGTGACAAATCCGAAAATGGAACGATGGCTTCGAGTTCGTCGAGATGACTGTTCCAACTCTCAGGTGGTTGCTCAGAGGATGGAGAGGCTGCAATTTTGCTGAGTTCCTGGCTGGTCTTTTGGACCGTTTCCCAGTTGTCACGTCTGAGGTCGCTGTCTGCCGCGAGTTCAGGAAGCCAGACAATGATGTCGATCATTTCCTGTTTCATCTCGTCGGATGCTGATCCGTCGAAAAACGCTGCCTCTCGCGAATTCAATTCCGACACAGCCTCTGCAAAGTTCTTGGGTTTGTGAGCGGGGATCACGTGCTCGAGGTGCTCTTCGGTCTCACTGTCGCTGCACCCGAAGCATGCAGAAATCATGAGTACGACCGCGAGGCGCTGAAGCCTGAGAAAACGGCTGGATACCGTTGGATGCGAGGACATTGGGGTGTCTTTCTGACAGGACCGACTCAACTTCATTTCATTGTTTCGAGCCAACAAGTGGCAGGGCTGATGAAGCGAGAACACGTCAATATGTAGAGCGAATCAGGATGAAGACAGAACTGGGTCTTTGAATGCAGGATCGATACTGAACCACTCTCCGCGAGCGATCAAAACACGTTACTTATTGCCACTTTTATTGATTCGTGTACAGGTGAAAGCGAATTGCATCAATCAAATCCACCAGGAACCTCGACTGATTCCGTCAATTCGTGGATAAGGACTCTGGAGTTGCTGTGCTCGACGCCAAGTCGAACACTCAGCACGGGCTCAGCAGTTTCCTGAACATCGTCCGGGGTGACGAAGTCACGGTCACGCAAGAACGCCAATGCTTGACATGTCCGTTGCCAGATGAGTAGCCCTCGGGGGCTGAGCCCAAGATGGATGCGAGGATGGTTTCGGCTCAGTTCACCGAAGTCCAGCAGATAGTTCTGAATGCATTCGTCGACATATATCGCTTCGACGGTTTCTTGTGCCTGTGCCAGCGATTCGCTGGACAGGATCGATGAGCTTTGATCGAGACTCTTGCTCTTTGAACCGGTGGCTGCTTGCAGCATTCCGAGTTCATCAAGGCGAGCCGGGTAGCCGACGCTTAATTTCATCGCGAAGCGATCAAGCTGAGCTTCCGGAAGTGGATAGGTTCCGTGTTGATCGATGGGATTTTGAGTCGCCATCACGAAAAACTGTTCAGAGAGCTGATGGCATTCTGCGTCGACAGTCACCTGTCGCTCGGCCATCGCTTCCAGAAGAGCACTTTGTGTTCGTGGAGTCGCCCGGTTAATTTCGTCGGCGAGTAGAACGTCGGCAAAGACGGGGCCTTTATGGAATTCGAACTCATGACTCCGCTGATTAAAAATACTGAACCCGGTGATGTCGCCGGGCAACAGGTCGGGAGTACATTGAACGCGCGAGCATGAACCCCCAATGGCCGTTGCCAGTGCTTTGGCGAGAGTTGTTTTTCCGAGTCCCGGCTTGTCTTCCAGCAAGAGGTGCCCACGTGCCAACAAGCAGACGAGAACTCGCTCGACGACTTCAGGTTTGCCTTTCAAGATGGAGTTCAGTCGACTCTGGACAAGGCGAAATTCTTCGCGCAGTTCAGTGTCGGAGTGCGTTGCTTTGGTTGTCATCGCGTGTCCGACCGTACTTTCATTTTCTAAGAAGTTCACCATGATTTGCTCGGGATTCGGGTGGATGAGATTCCACGATGTTTTTCTCTAAGCTGTCGTTGGAAGGCTGTTCGTTGTACAGACCGCGAAACCAACTCAGAGAGCAGTTCCGTCCAATCACATGACAGAGTTCAATGGTCTCAGGAGTCAGGTTATTCAAGTGGCGAGCGTAGGCCGCGATGTCAATTTCACGGCGCAACTGATAGAGCATTTGCGATTCTTCGACGTGTGAGTTGCATGCCATCAGTTCGCTCAACCACTGATGATGCGTAATCGAGATTTTCGGTTGGTGCCCAATCAGACGAGCACGCTGTCGTAGGAGTTTCAGTGTGTTAGCAACAGCGAGATCTGGAGTGCGCCAAAGCTTCAACCGCCAGAGACCTGTTTCAAAACGATCGACGAGCCAGCATCGCGCCCACCAGAGAGCGACGAGAGTCAGCCCAGCGGCGATTGCCAGTATCCAGTGACGGATAATGAGATCGATCCCAGCGACGATGACGTTCCAGGCTTCCTGAAACAGCCCGAGTGGTGGTCCGAGGACTTCGTATCCGGGGGTTGCTTCGACAGTGATCCAGTCTTCGGCATAGACTCGAACTTCTGTCCAGAAGTGAACATCTTCAGCAAGTACTGGAGTGTGCTGCGAATCGGCATCGTATCGATTTGGATCGGCATAGAATCCACTCACTACCCGTGATGCATATCCCAGGCTTCGCAGCAACAGCGCCGCAGCGGTTGCGAATTGATAGTCAGGCCCCTCATGAGATTCGAAGAGGAATTGTTCCACTCCGGGCGTCTCCGTGTCCTGCGGTCTCCAGTCAGGATTGAGTTTGTAGTGAGTGCGAAGATAGTCTCGGACAGCTGCGATCTGAGGCCATCCTTCGTCAATACCGTCACAGATTTGCTCCGCAAGGTCGTCCAGAGCTTCACGATCGATATTCGTCGGGATGACGGAGATTGCTTGATCCGTGTGAGCCCTCAGAAACAACTTCTCTTCAGTGTTGAGCGCATCCCAATCGATTGAACGGGACGCTACATGAATCGGCACGAGACTCGGCAGTGATTTCCGGTCGAGAGCCACCAGCCCGGGAGGTCCATGTTGGAACATATCGGGCCGATCGACGAGGTCAATATGAATCCCGTGCGTGTAGAGCGGCGATGGAATGACATTCGTGTCGAGATTGATGATCTTTAACGCATGCGTTTCCGCCGGGCCGAGGAACTCGTGAAATTCACCCGCGTCATGCAGTCGTAGCCAGGGCTTGCCAGCTGACTCCGAGATCTCGAAAGGTTTGTGGTGGAGTCGTTGCTTTTGCGGATACCAGGAGATTCCGTCGAAGAGATCATAGATTTGTGACCGAAGATGAAGTGGCACCCGCCCCGCCACATAAAACATGGCGTCGCTGTCGACATCTTTGACTTTTCGTTTCTCTGAATCCTTGGTAGGTTCACGCAGAGTTGAGAATTCCCGGTTGGCTTTTTTGATTTGACTGTGAAGGTGCTCTTTGGCTCGGGCACCAAGTTCCGGAGGAAGTGCGATGGCCCGGTCGCTCGTGTTCATCTTCACCTCTTCCTGATAGAGGTCGTCGAACACGTCGTACAGACTCGGCTTATCGTCCTGCATAAACGGAGCGTCTTCGATGGGAGCAAAGCTTTGAATCGAATCTGTCCCAGCGACGAGTCTTTCTCCGCTGCCCACTCCGTTTCGCGAATAGGGACTGTCGTCTCCCGTTCCCCCAGAACTGGGAAGAAATCCATGAAGGGCCATCGCTGCCCGCTGATTCGCACTGATCGCGCCGATTCCGACAACGATCAACAAGATGGGAACAGCAACGACCCAGCGAGGCCAACGGACTTTTTCCCGACCTTTCAGACGCCGACTGACGTTTTCCCAGTGCGAAACCGAAAGCCAGACGACTCCACCAAGTGCAAACGTTCCGGCGAGCCAGTGGGTGATTCGATCGTGACAGGTGGTGACTCCAAAAATGACCAGAAAGAGGCTGAGAGCCACAGTCAGTTTTTGCGGAGCAGGTTTCACGCTGGCGATCGCAAGTCCGATGACGAGATTCCGAATCGCGCTCATCGTGATGATTTCAAACGGCTGACCGCTGTCGAGAAATTGTCGGGAGATGCCTTCCCACGCCAGAGCACTCAATCCGGCAAGGACGAGCAGAGGAGAAACGAAGAGGTCATGACCGAGTCGTTCAATTCGCCGGCGAAACCACCAGGAAGCGATCAGCATCCCGAAAGTTTGAAGCAGCAAACATCCCCAGAAAAGCGCCCCGTAATGCTCATCTGCAACAACGATGGCATGGACAAGTACCGCAATCGCTGCGAGAAGCAATGTCATCAGCTGCGAAGAGGTACTCGAAAGATCATCAATTCCTTCAGGCTGTGAATGAGCACTCTTGAGAGTCTTGCCTTGCAGCGAAACTGGACTGGAACCGGCTGACTGAGCGGGATCACTGGACATGACACGCCTTTCGCCAACGAGCGGGAAGGACATCCCGAAGCACTTCATCGGATTTGACGTCCAGCCAGGAATGGCAGTCGCAATCAGCCTGCTTCGACGGTGAAGAGTCTTGGGCATCCCCGTTCGTCTGGACGACGATATATCGCTCGCCGCGGGAGACGTGCGGGTGAGTCCGATGGTGACGCAGAGCGAGGTCTGTGGTCACAGCGATCGTGGGAAGACATCGAGTCGGTTGATCGAAATGGCAAGAGTGATGGCAATGAATTCCGTCGGCGGGTACGCGGGCCAGTGCATCCAATCCGCGACGCAGATCTCCGAAGGAACTGCCGATTGGAATCAGTTGTTCGTGAATTTGAAGTTCGATGAACGCATGATTTCGATGCATGGATTCGATGATGCTCGCTGCAATCGAAAGAGCTTGTTCGAGTGAATTTCGGCGGGAGTCAAAACGGTGTCGAGAGTGATCGATGTCGACGAGAAGACGCACTGCAGATGTTGCGGGAGTCTGTCTTTCCATCACAATCAGCTTTCCCGTCCGTGCTGTCTGCAGCCAATGCACTTGTCGCAGTGAATCTCCCTCGCGATACGGTCGGATTCCGATCATCTCGCCGGTGTCGCCGCATCGGCGGTCAGTCAGCTGATCTTCCCGTGTTTGAATGTCGACGACATCAGGCATCGCATCCAGAGGCACCGATTCTGGCCAGACCACCAGTTCGCTCTTGAGCTCAATCGGAACGAAAGCCTGCCAGAATCCAAACGGGAACGCAGTATCGACTTGTGGCAGTCCTTGAGGAAAAACACCACGACTGGGAGGGGTGAAAACCCATTCGAATTCAGTGTCGGACCAGCCCTTCACGCGGGCCAAGGAGATGCCTTGAGACTCATCGACTCCGTCGTGAAATCCTCGGCGAATCGACAATCCCCACGCGGGCCAGGGGTATCGGTTTTTGATGCGTAACTGAACGAGGGCGGAATCGCCAAATCGGCATCGCGTTTGAATGAATTCAGCTTCGGCGCTCAGCCCGCGCGAGCAAATCCATGGCCAGACAGCTCCCAGAAGACCGACGAGCAGAATTGCAGCTAGAATCGCGAAGCCGACCGGATTGACGAAAAGTCCACAACTTCCCGCGACAATCGCTGCAGCAGCCAGGCACGCCAACGGGTGCTTAATCCAATAAACCCAGCGATTTGCCCAAGGGCAAAAATCATGGTTCAGAACGTTGTGAGCTTTGTGAAGTGATTCGTGAATAACCTTCACTTCGAACCTCTGGGGCTGCAAAAAGGCTTGTCGTTGCGACAGTGAAGTAATATTGGACTCTAGTTGCACAACTGTTGCAACCGAGTCGGTTGTGAATATGTCATGAAGATGCGTTAGACGGGTGAAGCATCGGAAAGTCCGGATTCGGATGAAGCTGGCGACGACTTGCTTCCGCTTTGCTGTGATTCCAGGCAGTCGAAGATCGTCGAGTGACAAAGCTTTCATTCAGTTGAGTGTCTGAACTTCTTGTAGCGTAATTGTTTACGGTGTCGTTCGAGGGCTTGTTCTGAGCCGTCGAGGTGCTCAACACAACCGATCGCGGAGCATTCAGGTGCTGAATGGAAGCTGGATTGCGGAAGTGGGCGTTGTCGCCGCTTGTTTTCCAAAACGCATGAAGCTTGAGCCTCCAGCATGGATGAATCCCGCTCAGGTTCGCACGTGATCAACGTGTTGAGCAAAATCCTGAAGCAAGTAGCGGAGGTAGCCTTTTGCACGGCGGTGATCGCAAAGTTTTTGCGGTATGCCTGATTAGTTCGATGAATTTTCTCAGTCGGTGGGCGCGCCTCTGAAGATCATCAAAAGAAATGATTATGTAGGCACGCTCCTTGCATCTGTGGTGTTTTGTCGACGCAGCTCGCTCGCTTGTTCGAATGGCGGGCGACTCTCTCGCGATGTGCGCTGAGGGGCAGCGTCTCTCTCTCTTCCGACTTCAAGAATCAGGAATAATCCAATGAAAAATCAGGAGACTTTCTGCACTGATGAAGATCTCAGTAGCTGGGAACGTGTGAAGCGAGCCTTCGCGAACGACTGGGAGCAAACGAAGGCAGACTTCGGGGACGATAGTTCCCGAGACATGGATCAGGATGTCGATGACACCATCAAGCAGGCCATGGGAAGCGACGACTCCTTTGAAAATCACGAGCAAGCCTTTCGGTTTGGGTACGCCGCCAAGCGTCGGTACACATCCGCTTACCCAAGCTGGAACGCTGACCTCGATGCGAAGTTGAAAGGCGAGTATCCGGGGAACTACGACCGGGATCGTCCGTTGATTCGTCACGCTTACGTCTACAAGTACCCCGTTTGATCGGAGGCTGACTTTGAGTGATCGAGTCTTGTGCGGATGTGATGGATTTCAGTGCCACTTTGATAGTCCATTGCATCCGCTTTTCGTTTTCGAAGCGAAGGGATGTCAGTGATGGCGAATAAATCGAAAGAGCAGGGTGACGCTCAGGACAAAATGGTGCGGCCTAAGCAGGCCCAGGACCATCAGCCTGGTCGAGAGTTTCAGATGACACCTCTTCCCGAATGGGATGTTCCTGACGAATTGAAAGGGGCTCGACGACTCGCAGGGAAGGTAGCACTGATCACAGGCGGCGATAGCGGAATCGGTCGGGCTGTCTCGGTGGCATTCGCACGTGAAGGAGCAAAAGTCGCGTTGGTCTACTTGGATGAAGACCGGGACGCACAAGAAACTTGCGCACTCATGGAAAAAGAAGGAGCAGAATGCGAAATCTTCTCAGGTGACGTGAGCGAACCTGCCTTCTGTCAGAGTGTGGTTGAGAAAACAGTCGCCAAATTTGGCCAGTTGGATGTGCTGGTGAATAATGCAGCAGAGCAACATCCCAAGGATTCCATCGAAGGCATTTCGCCTGAACAACTGCAACAGACATTTGCCGCGAATGTCTTCAGCATGTTCTACCTGACCAAAGCTGCACTTCCATATCTCGAGGCTCAAGCAGACTCTTCGATCATCAATACGACTTCAATCACAGCCTATCGGGGTAGCCCGGGCTTGCTCGACTATTCTGCGAGCAAGGGGGCTATTGTCAGCTTGACTCGATCATTGTCGCAATCTCTCGTTTCAAAGGGGATTCGAGTCAACGCCGTTGCGCCCGGGCCGATCTGGACACCTTTGATTCCTGCAACGTTCTCGGAAGAGAAAGTCGCGACCTTTGGAACAGACACTCCAATGGGACGAGCTGGGCAACCATGGGAATGTGCCACAGCGTTTGTGTTCCTCGCTTCTCGAGAAAGTTCGTACATGACGGGGCAGGTGATTCACATCAATGGTGGGGAAATCATCAACGGCTGAGTTGGTTTCCCAAAGCGAACGAGAATCGCCCGGCTTGATTGGTGTGAGTGTTGCCCGGGTCAAAGCTGGCTATGGCGTTGTATTTCACCTCCTGAGATTGATGTGTGGCACAAACCGCCTTTCAATATCGAGCCGATTCATACCCAATTTGCAGGATCGTGCGGGCTCGATTGAGCGAATTCTGAAAACGGGCTTCTTGTCGGTTGACATTCCAGAATCCCTTGTTGAGAATGAGTCTCAGTTGCAGTTGTGGCCACGCTCGTCAGGCCAAACTCAACTGATGAATTTGCTTCCGAGGTTTAGCCAGCCACCCAGCGTCGCAAGGCAGCCAGCCATGCTCGGAATTCGACGACACCCCTGTTGGAGTGTCCGTTTCCCAACGACGGTCCGAGTTCTGGAGGTTCTGGCATGCATCGCCACGAAAAATTGATGCGTTCGCGCGGGTTCACACTCATCGAGTTGCTTGTTGTGATCGCGATTATTGCGATCCTCATTGCACTTCTTCTTCCAGCAGTTCAACAGGCGCGGGAAGCGGCCCGACGAACTCAGTGCAAGAACAACATGAAGCAAATCGGTCTCGCAATTCACAACTATCACGACGTGTACTTGCAGTTTCCGAATGCGAATTCCGGCGGACTCAACTACTCGAGCCTCAGCGGCTCAAGTCTGTTCGCCAGCATTCTCCCGATGATCGAACAATCGTCAGCCTACAATCTCTACGATTTCACCAAGGGAAATGCAGATCCAGAGAACCAGGCTGTCGTGAGTCAGGTTCTTCCGTTCTATCTCTGCCCTTCGTCGCCATCGCGTCGACAGGTTCCGAGCTGTGATACAGATAGCGGAAGAGCCCCCGGGAACTACGCAGCCTGTATCGGGTCGAAAGACTTCAATCAGTACTGGTCGTTCTATCGTCTTCCACGACCGGAACTGGATGGAGCGATCGTCTACACAGACAGCACGCCCGGTAAGACGAAGTTTCGCGATTTCCTCGACGGAACCAGCAGCACCATGATGATCGGCGAAACGGCCTACAACCTTCCCGATTACAAGTTCAGTTCTGGAGACTGTGCGGGACAATCACGGTACTCGTTCACCTACTGGGCCAGCCCATACCCCGGATCAACGGCAGCCACGACGGAGTTCGATTTCAATCCTCGTGATATTGCAGAAGACGGCATTTTCGACAGCAACTGGACCCGCTCTTTCCGAAGCGATCACGTTGGGGGAGTTCAGTTCACCTTCTCTGATGGCTCGGTCCATTTCATCTCAGAAAACATCGATGCACAGCTTCTCGACGGACTCGCGACTCGATCTGGTGGGGAGATCATCGGTGAGTTTTAAGAGCAGGTTTCCTCAGTATTTTTTGAGCTGCGGACTGGCTGCTTTGATGATCTGCGCGATTGGGTGCGGATCTGGGGGCGAAGGACCTCCCCGTGCTGCTGTCGAAGGCTCTGTCACGTTAGATGATGTTCCCTTGAAAGAAGGTGTCGTGCGGTTTGTTCCAACAGGAGACACCGGAGGCCCCAAAACAACTGTTCCCATCAGCGAGGGCCAATTCAAAATCGATAGCGCATCCGGACCGGTAGTTGGTGAGCATCGAATTGAAATCGAGTCGACCGATGACGGTGGCTATGCCATGGATGACGAGCAGGCGATTAAACAGCTCAGGGAGCAGGGAATTAAGACGATCGAAGTCATCCGCGTTCCTCCTAAGTACAACAAGCGAAGTCAGCTTGTCGAGAGTGTCGCTGCGGACGGCCCGAATACTTACAGCTTTGAACTTTCCAGCAAGTAACTGGTGATCTCCTTTTCAGGACCATTATGATGAAGAATAATCTTGTGCTCAAATGCACGTTGTGTTTAGTTGCGTGGTGCGTTGTGTTCGGTCTTTCGAGTCGTGTGAATGCACACTTCATCTTTCTCGCTCCACAAGCGACGAAGGGCGACACCACTCGCATCGAAGTCTACTTCGGCGAAGATGCTTCCGCCGATGATCCTGCATTTCTGAAATACACAGACGGAATGAGTGCATGGGCTGTTCAGGCTGACAAAGAGATGAAAGCCTTGGAGATCGATCGCACAGAAGACTCTGTTTCGACAGCGATTCCAGCTGGCGAGACCGACAGTACGCTCATCGTCGCGACTCATGATCTTGGAGTGATGGATCGCGGTGACACCGTTTTTCGTCTGAAGTATTACGCGAAAACTGGGCCGTCAGTGAATTCAGCTGCTTGGACCTCGATTGATACATCGAAAGCTTTGAAACTGGACGTCATCCCTGAAGAAGCCGCAGACGGTATCAATCTGCACGTGCTCTTCAACGGCGAAGCAGTTGAAGGCAGTGAAGTCGTTGCCAGTGGACCCGAATTGTTTGAGTTCGAAGGAACAACCGGCGAGTCTGGAACCGTCGTCCTCCCGATTGATCAACCTGGGCTTTATTCGATCCGTGCCAAGCACGTCGAGCCAGAGTCAGGTGAGTTCGACGGTAAGGAATATCCAGAAACACGCCACTACACCACCTTGACATTGCGAGTGCAGTCCGACCTGTCACAGGCTGTGAGACGAGACCTCCAACCGCTTGAGCAGCCTGTGACAAGTTTCGGTGGTGCAATCCTCGGTGACAACGTCTACATCTACGGTGGACACTCCGGGTCAGCACACTCGTATTCCAATGAAGAGCAGGGACACACGCTTCTTCAATTGAACCTCGACAATGGTCAGTGGACTGAACTTGCTGATGGTCCTCCGCTGCAGGGATTGGCAATGGTTGCTCATGGCGACCGGCTTTATCGAATTGGTGGATTCACTGCCAAAAATGCTGAAGGCGAAGAGCACGACTTGTGGTCTCAAGACTCTGTCGCAGCTTACGACCTCAAGGAAAACCAATGGGTCGACATGCCTTCGCTGCCTGAGCCTCGTTCATCTTTCGACGCAGCTGTGCTCAACGACACGATTTACGTGATTGGCGGATGGCAACTCCAAGGTGAAAGCGACGAAGTTTGGCATCAGACAGCTTGGTCGATGGATTTGAATGCAGAAAACCCAGAGTGGACAGCCCTTCCAGCACCACCATTCCAGCGTCGAGCACTGGCAGTTGCAGCCTTCAATGACAAGCTCTACGTCATCGGTGGAATGCAATCGGAAGGCGGTCCAACAACCGCGATGAACATCTACGATCCGCAAACTGAAAGCTGGTCAGAAGGACCAGAGCTGGTCGTTGAAAAGGCAAAAGACGCTGATGATGACGATGACAGTTCCGGAGGTGGATTCTCCGCCGGGATGACAGGGTTCGGAGCATCGGCATTTGCCGCAGGCGGACATCTTTACGCCAGCACTTTCAAAGGCAACCTGCAGCGTCTCTCCGACGATGGTTCTCAGTGGGAGATTGTGGCCAAGACTCCTACTGCTCGATTCTTCCATCGTATGCTGCCAGTCAGCGACCACGAACTGCTTGTCGTGGGTGGAGCCAGCATGGCTGTCGGAAAGTTTGAGGAAGTCGAGATTCTCGACGTGAGTGAAGAGTAACCTGCATGTAACGATTCTTTGGTGGTTGCGGGAAACTCCCGCAACCACTTTTTTTTGCGCAGTGAACGATCGATCGACTGAGAAGCTGGAGAATGTTCGTGATTCTTGAACAAGCGGTGATCAAGTACGAAGCGGGCGATTTCGATTCTGCTCGGAAATTGACGAAGCAATTTCTGCATCAAAATGAACATGATGGTCGCGGTTGGGAATTGCTGGGCTTGATCCAATATCGAAGCCGCCAGTTTCCCAGTTCGGTTTCGGCTCTGGAGCAGGCGAGTCTCTATATTCCACTTCGCATCAAAAGTCGCACTTACCTCGCTTTGGGTTATGGCGAAATTGGTAAGCACGAACTTTCGAGAGATTTGCTCATCGATCTCATCGCTGATCCTGCCATTTCGGTCGCTCTCTTAATCGAAACTGCTACAGGTCTCGATTCGATTGGACGACCGGACCTGGCTGTGGATGCCTGCAGAAAAGCAACTGAACGAGATCCCGACAATGCGCAGGCTTATTACTCGCTGAGCTACTATGTTGCACGTGCTGGACTAACAACAGCGATTACAGAGTCGCTCGCGCGTCACGCGATTTCTCTCGATCCGACAAATGCCCGCTATCGAGTTGGGCTCGCTGGTCTATTGATGAGCCAGGACCGTCACCCGGAAGCTTATGAATTGGTCAAAAGTTTCGATGATGAGCAACTCTCTGGGATTCATTGCAAACAGTGCCTCGGCCGAATGCGCGATCTTTATCAACAGGCGGGCGATCATGATCGGATGATTCTCTGTCGAGAAAAGATTATGGAACTCGAAACACATGAGATGCAAGGTGGATGTTGATCTTCGACAGCCCGTCGACGTTGCTCGTCAAACCATGAATCGTATTGCTGTGTGAGTTCCGTTTTCGGGGAGGGCTGTGAAGTCATCAAAACGCTCAATCACTTGAGTGTTCTGGACGTTGAGATCTTCTTTCACATGAAGAACAAACGCCCCAATCGCAACGAACGCCATGACTCCAAGAAAGATCACGAGGAACAGAATCACCAGTGCTGGGGCTTTCGGCAACTGTATTCCGTCTGAAGATGGAGCGACCTCTACTGCATCCTCTTGCTTCGGGGCAGCTTCTTCGCCTTGGGTCACCATTTCTTCCTTCTGCTGTTTGTACGATCTCCAGCAGATTGAGAAGAACACGACTTCGAACGGGATCACCGCACCGACAATGACTTGAAACAGAGTTGGCCCCATCTCCCGGATTTGGAGCTGCGTCCCCGAGTAAAGTCCAGCCAATGCTCCCGCCAGTGTCGGTAGAATGATCACAATAGCTGTCCACCAGGAGGGGACCAGCTGATTCCAGTTTTCTGCCCAACTCTGCCAGCCAGAAGACATCCCACAACCGTTGGCAGGTTTTGAAATCGCAGCCACGAGTTCCATGATGTCTCCGGCGTTTTCGTCGTCTGTTTCCCTTTCGAGGTTTTCGATCAGCCTTTGAAGATCATCTCGGCGTGGCTCAAGTTGTTCCGTCACAGCGGTCTGGTTGAGCCGATAAACTGCCGAATAAACCACATAGAGGAAGATCGCTCCGATCCCGGCAATCACGCAAAAACTAAAAAAGCCACCTGAGCTATCCCAAGCGACATTCAGAAAGAATGCCATGATTGAGATGCAAAACGGGAGCAAGTACCACCAAAAGACATTCCGCAAGAGCCAGATTTGGTGTTCTGTCTGTTCGAGCGACTCTTTCGCGTAGAAGAGTAGCGGTTCGCCCGGCTGGCTCGGTCTTTGCGGATGGCGTGAACGGTCAACGAAGATGAAGCCAGCGACCCAGATCATCGCTGGGATGGACAAGTACCAGGTCCATGGCAAGGACAACATGCTTCCCATCACTAGCCAGATGGGGATCATCACGAGCGAAACTCCGACTTCACGGAAGTCACGCCAATAAATCATTGACTGAAAGCGGTCATGTGAACGATGGACTTCTTCCGTCAGAAGGTCGGTATTCATCGTGACGTTCATTTGAGCCTCGTCTGCTTTCCACGCTTGTCGATAATCGTCAAGATTCATCGCAACCTCCGTTCAAAATCGTCGCGAGTTTCTTCTTGACTCTGTTTAACTTCACACCAACGCGGTTCTCTGAAATTCCGAGCACTTCAGCCATTTCCCGATAGCTCAGTTCGTCGAGATACAGCAGGACGAGTGCCGCATCCGTCTTTGGCAATTGATGAATCGCTCGATAGAGTTCCTCGACCATCTCTTGTTGCAGAAGTTTCTCCGAGCAATCAGAGCGATTGGCCGCCGGAACGTTCATGTCCACCAGAGGCTGTTGATATTGGCGTCGAGGTTTGTCTTTCCGTTGCCAGTTCATGGCAGTATGCAGAGCGACGCGATAGAACCAGGTCGCTGCACTTGCCTTGCCCGAAAACTTCGGGACTGACCTCCACGACTGAAGCAGTATTTCTTGCGCCAAATCCTGGCACTCTTCGCTGTTGAGTGTGTATGCGCGAGCGACCTTCATGACCGAGGCGCTGTGCTCCTCGAGCCAGTTGATGAACACCAACTGTTGATCTTGATCATCCACGAACGGCCTTTACCCGGCGCGACAGACACTCATTCACCAGTGAATCTGCACCCTCACGTCAAATTGACGAACTCCACGAGCTCATACCTCGATTCGCAGGGTTTCAGGTCACTTCTAAGAATATTGGTCACACGAGGAAGAGATTACTTACAGCAAAATCTCGATTTCCTCCGGAAAGTGCCAAACGTAAAGAGGAGAGCGGGTTGCAAACCTTGATTCTGAGTGCGTAAAGACCAGCACTCACGAGACTTCTGAGTGGATGCAGCAAACTGGCAGGGAGCCAGAACATTTTCTGATTTTGTGTGCAAGATCTCGCACGAGCAAGCACAGCCTTTTAACTTATGAAGCAGTGCAAGCGAGTGCACAAGAGAGAGCAACTTGCTCTAATCCTTGTTCTCAGTCAGCCAGATGTTTCGAAACTTGACCGGTGAGCCGTGTTCCTGAAGCACGATCGGCGACGTGGGTTCTTCGGGAAATGCTGCATACTTGTTTCGGCGAAGCGAAAGTTCGACATCGTCATGAATCAGTTTGCCATTTAGGCGGATCGAAACTCGGGCTGCGTCTCGCTCGATTCGGTGACCATCTTCATCAAATCGTGCTGACTGAAAGTCCAGGTCGACCGTTTGCCACTTTCCGGGCGGGAGTGCCGCGTTGACCGCGGGCGAAGCAATTTCATAGATCGATCCACAGTCTGTGAGTCCAGGCTGTCTCTTTGCCGAACTGTCGAGGATTTGCATTTCGTAGAGCGGTCCGAAGAAAATTCCGCTGTTTCCTTGTCCTCCATCTTCAGGCAACTGAAACTCCAGGTGCAGCGAGTAATCGCGGAAGCGTTCCTTCGTAGACAGGAATTGCTTGCGTCGCTTGCCATTGTGTTCGAAGCCGATCTGCATCGCTTTGTCGTCAACAATTTTCCACTGGATTTCTTTCTGATCCTGCTTGGGATTGATCTTCAGAAAAGAGAACGGCTCCCAGGCATGGAAGTTGGAACCGTCAAAGAGCACAACGGCACCCTCAGGGGGAGCGAGTCCGAGTGTCGACTCTGATGAATTCTTTGACTTTTCGGCCGCATGGATCAGAGCTCCTGAGAACAAAATGATCATCAGTAGACCAGATAGAATCTGCAGCTTTTGATGATGAACTCTCATCGTCGACATACTCCGAATTGTTTTGATTTTGTGCTCTTCAAATACCGAGCGGTCAATCTCTCGATGCCAATGATAAAGCTGCCGCTGTCATGAAGTTCAGTCAGTTCACAACAGCGGCAGCGAGTCAGTATCGAAGTTTGATTGGATTGGTTTTCGTTAGTTTGTATGAGTAACTTATGCGAAAACTTACTCAATCAGGCGAACAGCGAGTATCGTGCTCTATTTCTTGAGGCTGATCAGGTACTTCAACAGGTCATTGAATTCCTGACGGCTCTTGAGTGAGCGAACCAATCCTTCGGGCATCATCGAGACCTTCGATTCGATCAACTCATCGACGGACTGATGGGAAATTGTAATCGGCTTCGGAGCTGCCAGATTTCGCAGGACGATTTCTTTGTCATCCTCGGAAATTCGGATTCCGGTGACGACTTTCCCATCGACGGTCATGACGTTGATCTGAGCAAACTCCTTGTCGATTTTCTGCGACGGATGCAGAACTGAGTTAACCCAGTCGACCGGGTTCACTTCTTTCTTGAGTTGTGTCAAATCCGGTCCCATTCGCGGAGCGTTTCCGGGTGGATCATGACATGCGAAACATGAAGCGGCTGAAGTGTAGAACAACCGTTTTCCACGTCGTTCATTGCCTTCTTCCAAGGCGATCTGTGCCAGTTCTTCCGGAGGCTGACTGAGAAGTTCCTTTTCGAGAGCCAGGTTGTTGATCTCTTCCGGTTGCTTCAAGTCTTCATCAGACATCAGCTCTTTTTCGAGCGGGTGAAGCTTCTCCAAATCTTCCGGCTTCCAGAAGGTCGTTCGATCCGATGACGCAGCGCGAACTGACGCAACGGTCTCCGCTTCAATTGGAGAGGCGTCGTTGCCCCATGTATTACGGACGAAGGTCAACACGTCCGCCATTTCGTTGTCGTTCAAGAGATCACGAAACGCAGTCATGGGAGGAACACCTCGAGCAGGATCGTAGGTCTTGCCTCGGACTTGCATCTTTCCCCACATTCCATGTAGCGCAAGTTTGATCAAACGTTCCTCGCTGCCGGTGACCCAGGGGCTTCCGACCAGTGGAGGATAGACAACTCCGTTGCCCTCACCACTTGTCTGATGACAGGTCGCACAATGTGATTCACGCTGGAAGATTTCGCTTCCTCGGCGATACGAATCGTGATACTTCCGGTCGAGATGGCGAGGCGGACGATAGGTCACCACGTGCAGTTCCGGTGGAGCGGCGAAGTCGGAGGCAAGCTTGGTGTCGAACTTTGTCCAGAAGTGTTGAACCGTTTTAGCAGCGACAGCGGCATGTGGAACTTCCGAGTTCAGCAGCTTTTCCAGTAGCTCGTCATTTGTGGCATTGTGCTGCTGGTGAAGCCACAATGCTTCCAGAATGTGATGGGCTTCTTCTTCGTCATTCGGATCAAAGTCTTTGGCCCAGGCTTGGGCTGCATCAATGACTTCATTGGAATCGCGGGCACTCAATTCGACTCGCGTGCGATGACGAACACCGTCGACCGGGTGCTTGAGATTCTCCAGAAGCTTTTCAATGGGTTGATCCGCAATCGCAACCGGTTCCTGCAGCGGTCGATCTTTCATGGTCAGACGCAGGATTCGGCCATGTTTGTGGTCACGACTGGGATCGCGAATATTGTGCTGCATGTGGCCGATGATCATGTTGTGCCAGTCGGCAACGTAGAGTGCTCCGTCTTCTCCGACAATAGCGTCGCTTGGACGAAAGTTGCGATCCTCACCGCTTAGAAGTTCCTGAACTGGAGTCCCCCAGACGTTTCCGTACTCGCGACGTCCTCCGTCTCCTCGATCGAGGTCGTATTGCTTGATTCCCAAGAATCCGATCACGTTGAGAATCAGGAAGTCTTGCTGCATCTCTTCAGGAAAGTGACCCGAGGAGAGAATTTCATTCGCCGGGACCGGACGGAATTCCTTCTCCAGCAGCGAGTGCATCTGGAAACCGTTGCCTTTAGGTCGAACCTGATACGATTTTCCACCGGTTCCGTCGTTGGCGTACAAGTATCCCCAACGATCAAAACTCGTTCCGTGCGGATTGGGGCTGTTGGCTGCGACTGGTGTGATGGCGAATGTCCGAGGATCGAAGCGATACATCCCCGAACCACCTGTGCTCAGGTTTTGCTTCCAGGGAGTTTCGTGATTGTGGACCAGAAAAATCCCGCTCTGCCAGTAGATTCCGCCGTCAGGTCCATAGATCAGATTGTTCGCAGCATGGTGAGTGTCGGAAGTTCCTAACCCTTGAAGAATCGGAAAGCGGACGTCGGCTTTATCATCTCCGTCAGTATCTTTGAGAAACAAAAGATCAGGACCGGATGTGACGAGAACACCACCACCCCAGAATTCGAATCCCAACGGGTTATGAACATGGGCAAAGATTTTCCGTTCGTCAGCGACGCCGTCGCGATCATTGTCGACGAAGATCATCAAGCTGTCTTTGAGATCATCACCCGGTTCCCATTTCGGGTAAGAGTTCCAGCTGGCAGCCCAGAGTCGTCCTTTTGCGTCGACTTGAAGTTGGACCGGATTGGCCAGGTCCGGGAACATGACTTCTGACGCAAAGATGTTGAGTTCGAAATCATCTGGAATCTTGATTTGCTCCAAGCTCTCCTCTGGAGAAAGGTAATCCGTACTGCCCTCTTTCTCAGCACTGGAACTGCGACTGCCGCCACCAACGTTGGTTTTAACGGTCACCGGAGAGGGCACATTAGTGTCGTCCGGCTGAATCGATTTTCCGCTCGCAGCTGCCCAAATCACGGGATCACGATTGGCCGTCATCAGGTCCAGCATCTTCAACTCGTGTACGAGCACGTCTGCGTTGGTTTGTCCGTCAACGAAGCTGAGCGTTGAGCGTGAACCCCAAATGTCGTTCCCGTCCGTGGCACGATAGCGATTGTGCCAGTGCCAGTTTTTGTCTTCGACTGATTCGTAGACCAACGGAAGATTTTTCTCGTCGACCGATGACTCGCCTGCAAGCTGTTTTGCGATGACATCAGCAAGCTTGCGGTATCCCAGTGCATTCAAGTGAATTCCATTCAGCGTCAGCTGCTCTTCAGTCGCTTCATATAACTTAAGAGTCGGAGTATATAAGTCGACAAAGGTTGCCCCTGAGATTTCCGCAGCACGTTGTGTGGCCAGCGTGTAAGCCTTGAGATTAGCATTTAATTCTTCACCGTCGGGCAGATTTCGATTTCCGGTGTTCTCATAGGCGATCGGACTGAACAATACGAATCTCGCATCGACTCCTGCTTCTTTGCGAAGCGCTCGATACTTTTCGACAAGCTTGACGAGTTCTTGCTCGTATGCAGAAGCCTTTTCTGGGCCACCGTGAGATTCATTGTAACCGAACATGATCCATACGACGCTTGGAGCGACGTGTTGCAGGTACTCGGTGTCGTTCGTGAAGCCTTTGTTTCGCGGACGTTCGTTAACGACATCACCGGAGAAACTCATGTTTCGAAAGCGAACATTCATTCCCTTCAGATTCGACTGCAACACCGTTTCGACCCAAGGGGCGTGTTGCATGCGATCTGCCAGCCCGTTTCCGAAAATGGCGACAACGTCATCGTTCTGGAATTCAAATAAATCTTCAGAACGGGCCTCCGTGCAAAGCAGGAAGCTGAGCGATGTGAAGAACATGCAGGCAGCCTTCACCGCGAGGCTGCGGAAAGGTGACAGCGTTCGTTGGCGATTTCTTTGATGCACTTGGTTTCTCTGTTTTTGGTGAATGGCTTTGAACAGAAGTAATCCAGGTTTTCCTTCGACAGGAAGTGTGGGGTTTACTTTGAGGTAGGGTCGTAAACGGCCGGCGTGGTTGTGTTCTTGGGAGGGACTGTTGATCGAACGCCGTGATAGCAACGTTTCTGTCTTGAGGTTGTCTCTTGTTCCAATAAGCGAGTTTGGATGTTACGCGACAGGAGTGCGATCCTCCAGTCTCTCGACGGCATTTCATGAGTTGTCATCATTGCTTCGAATTGATGAGGTCAAGCGAACTCACATCACTGCACAATTGCAGAGCAGTGTCATTCGGGATGTTATGGACGTCCGACTTCGTAAAGCCGACGCACTTCGTCTTCGTCGATGGGTTGCCCAAAGATAATCAGTTCGTCCATGCATCCATTCAAGTTCCGAATACTCGATCGAGGTTGTCGACTGGTTGGGGCACTCCAGTTGCCAATCGTCGCGTTTCCGATACTTAGCAACCCTGGTGGTGCTGATTTGAGAGGTTGACGGGTTGCTAATTCTCCATTGACGTAGTGAACAACACACGAGTTTTCGGCGTCGTAAACTGTCGCTAGATGCACCCACTGTCCAAGCCGGAAAAGATTGAAGATCGGCTCTGTCTTGTAGCTGTTCGATTGATCAACCGCGTGGCGGACTCCCAGGACGAGCGAACCACTTTGCCTGATCTGCCAGTGTGGTTGATTGACGCTGAAGCCATCTGCCAATACCAGTGAATTGAAGAGTCGATCGAGACCGTCAATTCGAATCCAGGTGGAATATGACAGGGACTCAAATTCTCCAGGAATCGTGATTCTGACTCGGTCCCCCGGCCGCTTAAATTGCAGGGATGCCTTTCCGGGCCATCGACCCTCAGCCCATTCACACCCAACAATTGCCCCCTCGACTGTCGAGCTGTCCGGACCATGCCCGACCAGCAGGCGGTCTGCGTGATCGTTTCTGTCGAAGGGAAAGTAAGCGATGACACGCGGGTCATTCGGAAGTGAATCGCGGAAATTCTGCCAGTTGCGGAGCCGTTCTCGCTGTCGCGCGTCTGTGAGTGTGCTCAACCGATCTGGGCTGACGAAGTCGGTGTCTCGGACGGAAATGGAGTTGGAAGTTCCGTCACTCTCAACAGCGAGCGCATCGCCGGCGTTCAGCTCTCGTAACGTTGCTTGATTGCGGTTTGATTCCGCGTCGTAGAGTTCGATCTTCCCGTCGAAGACGTGAACTTCAGCGGTCCCATTTTCCGGGACGTTCAAACCGAATTCGGTTCCCAGGTCGACCAGTTCGAAGGAAGGAGCGATCACCGAAAATCCACGAGCCGGTTTCGGAACGTGGGCACGAAGTCGCCCCTTTCGACAAATGACTTGAGACTCATCAAGGATTTCAATGTCCGCCGGTCCTTCAATGACGACGGTCGCACCACAATAGAATTCCAACTGGAGCAGACCCGATTCCCATGCCATTGAACCAGGAGGAATGGTTTCCCCAACTTCCCAGTGATCAGTCCCGGTTCCGGACAGCCCGGCGATTCGCGTGAGCACCGCAACTCCGCCATCGTCGAGATCTGCTGGATCGGTGCTAATTTCTCCATCAACGAGAAGCGAAGATTCTTTCAGCCCGAGAAGTCCTTCCTGCCGAGCAAGTACGGCAATAAGCACTAACGTCGCAGCCGTCGCGATGATCCAACCGGTCATCGATTTGAGTCGGGCCCAGTCGGCAAGATTCTTGGCTCCGCTGTGAGATTGGCTTCCCTGAAGTTGTCTACTCTCTTCATGAGCAGCGGACGCGACAACTTGATTGACGAAGTCCTCGCTATCCTCAGCAGCATGTGCCCGTACTTCCAGAGCAGACAAGAATCTCGCTTGGTCGCGCAACTCGTCTTCGTATTGCGATAGTCGATCGCTGATTCGAAGGTGATCGCGGAGTTGTTGCAATCGAGCAGAGTCATGAGAGATCAATTCGACCAACTCGGCGATCTCTGCATCGGTGAGATCGTCATCAAGAATCAGACTGAGAAGTTCTTCGAATCGGTTCTTCGACACGGCTCATCCCTCAACGACTCGGAATTCAATGCACTGCTTCAGCTGTTCACGAATTCGCATGAGCGCCTGCCGGACGGCAGTTGCCGTCATTCCCAAACTGTCGGCCAGATCCGGAGCCCTCCATCCATCCCCGTAGCGGCCAGCGACGATTTTGCGACTCTTCGGTGCGAGTTGTTCAACGCAGTCTCGAAGCGCAGACATTCGATATTGGTTCCAATCTTCAGCTTCTACGCTCGTCTCAGGTGCCCTGACAAGGACTTCAGATAGCTGTTGATGAAGGATTCGGTGCCGCCTTTTATCTTTTCGAAGTTCGTTTCTGACCAGATTTCGAGCGATCCCTCGAAGCCACTTCCCGAGGTCCCTCTGCGAATCGAAAGAATCAATTTCTCGCCAAGCAACGAGAAAAACTTCTTGAGCCAAATCGTCCACCCAGTCAGGAGCGACTCCCAACGTCCGCACAAACGAACGCAGCTGCTCGTGCTGTTCCACAACGAGTTGTGTGAATTCAGGTGAGATCGTCTGAGTCGATTTTGGCATATGGTTACCTTGTCACGAGCCCTGTCAGTGTGACGTACCAATCTCGATTTTCCCAACATCAGCTTCGCTGGAAAGACATTCAAGCAACACCGCGATTCCAATCAAGTTGCTCATTCCAAAATCACGAGTGAAGTCAGAGGCCCTTCCGATCGAAGTTTTAACGACTCGAACTAGAAGTCCCCCACTCAGCCAAAGAAGCGGTTGAGACCAGTGCAGAAGGAAGACGAAGCGATCTCGAAGCGGAAGAGGAGTACACTGCCCAAAACGAAACAACCCTCTCAAACGTCCTCCTAAAGACATCTGAGAGGGTTGTCTCATCAAGTACACCCGGAGGGATTCGAACCCCCAACCCCCGGTTCCGAAGACCGGTGCTCTATCCAATTGAGCTACGGATGCGTAGTGACCAGTCAGTGAGTGTTGCCATGTTTAGCGGGCAACGATTCACTCATTGGGACGAGAAAGAGTACACGATTTGCGAACAGAATCAACTCGAGATCAGTCGCTCATGCCGTGGATACTCAAACTTTTTCTACTCCATATGGGAGAAGCAATGTGATGAAGAGTCTAGCGGGTCGCTTTTGAAACGCAAATCTCGAAGTGCTTGAAAACCGGATGTTCTGAATTCCGAGGTGTAGATTGCGGATTATCGACTTGCGTGACGATCGGGAAGTGCTGTTGCTTGAGTGATGAGTGGTCCGCGAACGACACGAAATCCGACAACGTCGGTTCGCTTGGACTGAAGGGCGTCGCGGAAGACGAAAGTTGACATGCAGGCTTTGTATGTGTTTTGGGAGCTTCCTCCACGAAAAATGCGGTGAGAAGGATCGCTTCCACCCCAGCACCATTCGTGGACGTTTCCCGTCAGATCAAAAAATCCCCAGACGTTGCACAGCTTTGTCCCGCAAGGTTGAGTTGTGGGGCGTGAGTAAACTGCAAACTCCGGGAGCAGTTTGACACTCGTTCCGAAGAAAAAATCGGTCGTCGTATGAGTTCGGCAACAGTATTCCCACTCTGCATCGGTCGGCAGGCGGAATCCATCGATCCCATTGCGAAGAGTGACATTGTAATAGTGTGATGATCCGTCACCTGGAAGCGGATCGAGCTGTTCAATTTCATAGACTTCTTCGAACCCAAGCTTCCGACTCAACCAGTTGCAGTATTGAGCAGCATCTTCCAGACTAACCTGTTGCGCAGGATGTGTTTCGTCGATTGATCTTCCAAAGTTTCCGACGTCTCTCCAGTAAGGCAGTCGCGAGCTGGGATCGCTGTAGAGCGCGAAGTCTTTGAACTGTTTGACTGTAATCTCCTTCTCGGACATCCACAGATTGCCCATGCTTTGGAATGTTCCAGATTCCAGTTCTGCTGAACCAGCTGGAATATTCAGGAACGTCAGTTCCATCGGCGATTTCCACCAGCTTTGACCATCAATCGGAGTGGGTGAAGGATCGATCTCAGGAATTGGAAGTTCGAGTCGCTCGAGCGCCCATTTGCAAGCACTGTGAGGACCTGACTCTGGAGATGTGAGAAACCATTCAGAAAGAAGCTCTCCCCAGCTATCTCGAGTTGCGTCGGGAAGGTCCGGAATGCCTCCGACAATCGATGCGAATGCGGATCGCAAATCGGGAGACTCGACTTCGGTCAGCCAATCGGAGAGTCGGTCGATTCCTCCATTCCAGATGCGACATTCTTGAATGAACGCTGTTCGGGGTTCTGGGTTCCAGATTCCAGTTTCCGGGTCGGGATCGGTGCTGAGAAGCATTGATGCCAATGAATCATCACCCATGAGAAAAGAGACAATCGCGACGCGTGCGGCATCTCTCCAGCGTCGCTGCGAGATCAGATCATCTGCCGTTTCTTGAAGGATTTGAGATGCTTCGAGCGGTGAGCGTCCGAATGCTTTGGCAATCATACCTGCTTCAGAAGAAGGGGTTGCTTCGTCGAAAATTCCATCGATCAGATTGGAGAATTCGATCAGGCCATAAGGAGGTGAGAAGCCCCACTCGCGCAGAGCCCAGCCAGCAGCGATTTGCGTTTTCGAGTCGTTTCGCTGGCGGTACCACTCGTTCATGAGCGACTGCCAGATCGATTTGTCGCGAGGGTCGATTTCATCGATCGAGCCAACGGCGTAACAAAAGGCGGAACGTACATCAGGCGTGGAGCGGTCTTGCAGAATCCCTGCCAGATTCTCAAGATTTCCATGCCAGTGGATAAGTTCGTCAATGAATACCGTTCGGGGCTCGACGGTCGAATTACTTCGAATTGATGTCGAGGCAGAATCTGGTTCGGCTGTGAGGATTTTCGTTGTCAGGGTGAGGTCACGAAGATGTGTTCCGACGATGGCGAGCCGCGAGAAAGCGTCCCAGTTCTTGCTCTCCCACTCTTTGCTTGCTCGAACGTTGAGAGCAGCGTGGGCTTTCGATCTCGATTCTTCCAAAGCTGGGATGATATTGAAGGCTTCTTCCGGTGGAGTGTCGGGATTCGCGACAGCGTCGATGAGAACCTCAATCGGTGCTTGACCAATTTTCGCGAGAGCATAAGCAAGAGATAGTTGTTGCTGACCGAATGTGTGATCGAATTGCGACTCCAGTTCTTCAGCGACCAACGCCATGGGAAGGGAGTCGAGGGTGGCGAGGTTGGCCGGAATTTCGGACCCTCGAGACAGTGCCACGTTTTTGACTGCGTTCTGCGTTTCCGCGCGAATCAACTTCAGCGAGTTGGACTCTGCTCGATTCCACTGCCAGATGATTCCCGCAATACCCAAGACAGCGACGATCATTAGTGATGTCGCGACGGTTAGGCTTGACTGGTGCTTCCGGACAAACTTTCCGAGACGATAAACGGTGCTTGGAGGCCGTGCGTGAACAGGTTCATTGTTGAGGTAGCGAGAGAGATCGTCCTGGAGTTCTGCAGGGCTGGAATAGCGACGCGTTCGATCCTTTTCCAAAGCTTTGACGGCAATCCAGTCCAAGTCGCCTCGCAAAGAGGATTCAAGGCTTCGAAGCTCAGTCCCTCTCTTCGAAGAAATCATTGCTGCTGTATCTTCGCTATCCAACAGACGCTTGCTCGGTCGTTGTGGTTCTTCGTCCCGAATCGATGTCATCACCTGTTCGATCGCCAGGGTCTTGACTGACTCTCGCTTCACGGGAGTTGAACCGGTCAAGAGTTCATAGAGGACGACTCCCAGAGAGTAGACATCCGTTCGAGTGTCGATGTCGAGTTTTCCCATGCTGGCTTGTTCGGGACTCATGTATTGAAGAGTGCCGAGAACCTGACCACATGCGGTGTTGACGGTTTCTTCGCTAAGCCGGTCACTCTCATTGAGTGTTTTTGCGAGTCCGAAGTCAATGACCTTCACTCGCCGTTCGTTTTCATACTCTGTCACGAGCAAGTTGCTGGGCTTGATGTCCCGATGGATAATACCACGTGAGTGGGCGTGCTGAATCGCATCACAAGCTTGTTGAATCAAGTCGATTCGCTCTGCAAGCGTAAGGCGAAAGTTGTCGCAATAGTCAGTGATAGGAATTCCGTGGACGAATTCCATCACGACATATGGCAAACCTGATTCCGTCGAACCAGCTTCGTAAACAGTGGCGATGTTGACATGATCCATGAGCGCCATGGCTTGCCGTTCCGACTGGAAGCGAGCCTGGACTCCTCGGGACTCCAGTCCCTGTCGAATGACTTTCAACGCGACTTGTCGCCGGACCGGTTCAAGTTGCTCAGCCAAATAGACGGTTCCCATCCCGCCCTGGCCGATTTCTCTCACGATTCGATAGGGGCCGATCGATCGAGTTGCGTGGATCGACTTCTTGCTGTGAGGGATCGGCTTGGTCGAAGATGAAGAGTCGGATTGAGTCTTGTTGGGCTCTTCCACAAACAGCGAATGAATCGTATTGATGTCATTCGGAAACTCTTTGAGCATTTCGTCGAGGCTCACCTTCTCTCCGTCATTTTGAAGGGCAGCCTGCTTCAGGCGTACCAACTCGGAGATGGTTTTCTCGCGCTCAGGGGCGCTCATTTCTTCGGGCAAATACTCGGACAAACGACGACTTTTCCCAGCTTGAATGTCGAGTTCAAATTGAGTGACGATCGAGGCCAATTTGTCGTCAAGTTTCGGTCTTTCCGATGTCGTCGAGTCGTCCGTCGGGAACACGACGGTTTGCTCGGAAGCGAGGGACTGGATTTCGAGAAGCTTTTGCCGAATTTCGTCTCGATCCTGCTCCGGAACTGTCTCGACGTACGCATCAATGCTCGGAGTGTTGCCCGCGCGGATTTCTTCCTCGAAGCGCGCGTACAAATCACTGATGTCGTCTGACCGGTGCATCCTCTACTGACCCTTAACAACCCGCATCTTCAACGAAAGACCTAAACGGCTGACGAAAAGGGTCTTCCACATCATGAATTTACGAGATCGCCATCGAGATGTCACGCATTTAATGAGAGCAGAAGGCGATTCTCATCTCTGCGTGTGACGATAAGAGCCTGCAATCTCATCGACAATTCCGGATGAGACAGCCCGAAAAACCTTCTCGCTGTCATCTTGCAGGGTGACAGGGCAATTTCAAGCAAATTTGATTGTCGACAGCACAAACTCGTCACAAATGCCGGAAACGCGATTCGCTCAAAGTGGACATTCGGGCAGGCGATTTCGCTTCGGTTGGAAGTCCGTTCACTTTTTCGGCTTCTTGGGCCGATCTTTCGGCCACGGCAAGACGTTGGCCTCCTCAGCCCAATTTGTCCAGCGGGCGATCATAGAATCGACGCGTTCTGGGTGCTCAGATCGCAGGTCGTTAGTTTCGGTGCGTTCTTCGGAAAGGTTGTAGAGTTCCCAGCTTTCTGGGGAATGTGCATTCAGCGTGACGAGTTTCCAGTCTCCATCTCGCATGGCAGCGTGGGCTTCGTGTTCCCAGAAAAGCGTCCTATCTTGAACCTGTTGTGGTTGAAGAAACGCTGGCACCAGGCTCTTTCCCGCCGATTGTTTAATTTGGTGGCCGTTGAATTCTTCCGGATAAGCGGCGTCAGCGACGTCGAGGCAAGTTGCGAGGATGTCAATGACGTGGCCGGGTTGGTGAGTCAGGCCACCGGGTGTTTCGATTCGTTGAGGCCAGTGAGCGATCAGTGGAGTTGCGATTCCTCCCTCGTGAACCCAGCGTTTGTGCATCCGGAAGGGAGTGTTTGAGGCATTCGACCAAGCTTCCCCCATGCTGCTGGATCGTCCCGATTCATTTCTCCAGTCGGCGAAATTCTCTTTGGAGTTCTCATTCCATTTGTATCCGAACATCCCACCTTCAGCGCAGCAGCCGTTGTCTGAGAGAAAGAAGATCAGCGTGTGATCGAGTTGTTCCGATTCACGAAGTGTCTGAATGATGCGACCGATGTTCTCGTCCATTCTCTCGATCTGTGCAGCATAGATCTCTCTGCGAAACGCTAACTCCTGCTGATCGTCAGGAGTCAATTCGGACCATTCCGGACAACCAGAGGGAGAGAGTTGAGTTCCATTCTGTACGATGCCCATCTCCTTCATTTTCTGGAGTTTTTGAGCACGTAAAACGTCCCAACCTCCTTCGTAACGCCCCTGGCAGCGGTCGATGTTTTCTTGAGGTGCTTCGAGAGGCCAGTGCGGAGAGTTATAGGCTGTATAAAGAAAGAAAGGTCGCTCGTCAGACTGTGACTCTTTTAGAAACTTAATCGACCAGTCGGTGAAGACGTCGGTGGTGTACCATTCTTGTTCCGGATGGAGCGTGTTGGGAGGATTAACAGTTGGGGCGATCGCCAGTTGATCGTTGTAATAAACGGGGCAACCTGGCAAGACTTTGAAGTAACTGTCGACATGGATGTGGATTCCATAAAAGTGCTGGAAGCCACGGTCAGTTGGCCATTGACCTTGTTGATGACCAACATGCCACTTCCCGGCCATCATGGTTCGGTAACCCGAACTTCCGAGTGCCTCAGCGATCGTCACACAGTTCTTGTTGAGGTATGGGTGATAACCAACTCCTCGATCGGAGTAAACCATGTGTCCGACACCCGATGCGTGCGGGTATAGACCAGTCATTAACGAAGCTCGCGTCGGACAACATCTCCCCGTGTTGTAAAACTGTGTGAAACGTAAGCCACCCTCAGCGAGCGAATCGATGTTCGGAGTCTGGATCTCTCCGCCATAGCAACCGATGTCTGAGAAGCCCATGTCATCGGCCATGATCAGGACGATATTTGGGCGATCGTCGTCTGCGAAAATCTGTCCGGAAATCAGGATCGTCAGAACAACAATACAAAGGGGCTTCATCGTGAGAGTCCTCAACGTCTGTCGTCGTTAATTAAGAATGTTTTTGAATTCGGTGTGCACTGACTCGAAGGAGCTAACTCAGCTTTCTGTGAAGTGAGATCGCTTCCGTGAGTGCCATCGGCAGAACGGTCTCTATTCTTCGAGTTGAAACTGCTGGGCTTCGTCTGGACCGGGAGTGGAGTATCCGGGGGCTTCAGCGCGAATGGAGACCTCTCCGTTGTCACGGATTTGAACATCAAGCGGAACGAGTGTCACGCCTTGTTCATTGATCGTTTGAGCTGTCCGTCCGAGGTCCTTGGTTTCGATTCCCTCGGCGGACAATGGAGGCTGATTCGCGTTGAAGAATGCTGTGCACCACCAGCGTCCCTGATGGTCCTGGAACGGGGTTCCATGGCCGAGAAAACGGCCGACGAATTGACGTTCGCTGTAGGGTCCTTCGATCTTGTCCGCAGTCGCATAATAAAGGTTGTAGCTGCCGTGTCGCATCTCGCCGGTCGACCAGCCTGTTCCGAACAGAACGTACTTGTCGCCGATCTTGTGAAGCAGGCAACCTTCGTGGCCCATTTTGCTCGTTTCGCCACTCGGGCCGATCTTGATGGGTTCCTTTTGAAAGCCGCTCCAGTCGGGTTTGATCGGAGCGATAGACGTTGCTCCCCAGATCATCCACCACGTTTCATCGTCATCTTGAAAGAGAGACGGATCGTGACGTTTGCGAATGGAAACGCCCATCGGATTATCCCAAGGGCCATTCACCTCAGCCCCTTGAGAGAGTGAAAGATTGGCACCTGCGACGGGCGAGGGACTCGTATGGATGAGTGCCCAACGGTCGCCGATCCAATGAAGCTCCGGTGCCCAAAGCCGCCATTCTGACTCAGGAGTGTTTTGGAATTTCTTAGGTTGTTTTCGAAACCAGATGCCTGACTTCAATGTAAACGGAGTTCCAAGAGACTCCCAGTCGATGAGATCACGGCTTCGCCAGACTTGTGCTTGCCAGCCGACCAGCGATAAGTCTCCGAGACCAGTGTTGTACGGATCGAGATGCTGGCGCGGGTCGTCGGGAAGTGGAGTCGTCCCGGTGAGGTAATAGTTGCCATCCGGTCCGAGTGTGATAAACGGATCGCGAATCCATCCCTGTTTGACAAAGACAGCTTCCTCATGGTCTTTCAGTTTCGATTCGAGGACGTCCCTCTCTGGCACTTCTTTGATTTTGGGAGGTTGGCTTTGTTGAGTCGGAGGCTGACGAGTCAATGATTGAATGACTCTCACTTCAGCGGGAGAGTAAGGAGTTCCATCGGCACGAAAGACATCGTGATGCCAAGGTTTCGGCTCTTGTGTATATGGATTGCTCCATGAGTCCCAGGGGTAAATCGTTTGTGACTTACCATCGACAAGTCCCCAGTTGTATGCTCCGACGCGATTTTCGTGGAAGATCGGAAGGATGGCTTCAAATGTGGATGCATTTCCGCGAGCCATATACTCAGTACACAAGACTGGGCGGCCGAGTTTTAATAGTCCTTGTGTTAACTCTTTCGCCACCTTTGGTCCTGAATAAGTGTGGAATGAGATGACGTCGGATGCCTCAATGGAAAAGCGTTGAATTGAACTTGGTGATGCGAGGTAATTGCCAGCCCAGACTCCACAGGTAAGTGGCTGTGATGGATTCACCTCTCGAGCCCACTCGAAGGTCTTCCTCAGAAGTTCTTCTGCTCGTTTTGCCTTTTCTTCTGGCGGCAGTTCCTCCTTTGTTCCGTTCACACCATAAGAGTTTGCAACATCGTTGTCGGGTTCGTTAAAGAGGTCCCAAAGAAGAATGCGGGAGTCGTCTTTGTATCTTCGGATCACTGCTTGAACGTACGGTTTCAAGCTGTCTTGCTTGGTCGAGTCTTCAAGAAGTTTGCGTCCCGGCGATTGAACCCATCCGGAATTGTGAAGTCCGGGAGTGGGCTCAGGCTGCTTGCCGAGTTCTGGGTACGGATGCCAGACGCCATCGAAGATGACCATCATCGTGCTGATGCCGTGTGAGTCCGCGATCTCAAGATACTTGTCGACGCGTTGAAAGAATCCTTCAGGATCGGCTTTCCATGCGAGGTCATGCAGAAAGACTCGCATTGAGTTCATTCCGATCGCAGCAGCCCAGCCGAGTTCTCGATTGATTGTTTCGGGATCGAATGTGTCGGCTTGCCACATTTCGAGCTGATTGATTGCGGTCGAGGGGACGAAGTTTGCGCCGACTGGCCACGCAACGGTGTCGTACCACTGATTGGCTCGCTGGGCACTCCACCGTCCGGGTTGGTCGGAGAAGTCAGCGATCTTCGGAGCAGCAGTTGGTTGGCCAAATCCGAGGTTTGCCCAGAGCAGGAGGAAAGCCATTGAGAGCGCGAAATTCTTCATGAGAGAAGTCTCATCGTCATGGGGCAGTATGGAAAAATCTGGATGCGGGAGGAAAGGTCTCCCGATACAGTGCAGCGATCCGTGGAAGCTCTTCGCCGCCACAATTCTGACCGATGGACTGAATCAATCGGCGCAGGTCACAACGTCGGTTGTTGGGCTCGTGGTCTCTTCGAAGAGTCGATGCAACGGTCAACGAACGAGACAACACAGTAGATCGCTGTCTGTTGATTTGTGACCGATCGAAGCTCAAATGTCGAACGGTTTCGCTGAGAATTCGACATAAGTGGTAGCAAGAACGCCGATTCCAACCGGTCTTCGGCAAAGCACTTCAGAGGCTCTGAATTTCTTCGTCACTGCTCGTTGATTCGGTGACGAACTACGTTCTGACTGAGCCAGTCAGCCAACCGGCGAGACTGCCGCCTAAGATGATGGGCGCCCAGGCAGCTTGTTCGGCTGGAACAATTCCGGATTGCCCAAGAAAACTGCTTCCAATCGAGATGCCGTAAATCATCGCCAACACAATTACGCAAGTGGCGATATTTGTCACCTGCTGCATTGTGCTCATCCGGTCTTTTCGCACGATCAGAGGAATGACGATGTAGAGGCCGACAAGCGTCAGAAGCGGTTGCGTGATTCGAGAATGAAGATGCATCAGAATTCCGCGTCGCGAAATATCACTTCCATACGGTTCGTGCAGAAATCTGAGCAGTTGGGGAGTCCCCATCAACCGGTAGTTGGAGGTCTTGCGGCTCATCTGGCTGAAGCTGAGATGAGTATTGATGAACACATCCGTTCCGTTCGTTTGAGGAACGATGTTCTGACGACCCAATTCCGTCAGCGGGAATTCCTGGAAAGGAACTGACGTCTGTTTGAGGAGCCAGCCTCCCGGTCGTTGCGTCCCGTCTTCGTCGGATTGTGGAGGGAGATAAACAGCGTCCTCCGCTTCCAACGTGAAATAGTCGGTCGTCAACAATGGCGGTTGAATACGAAACTGAGGCTTGTGAAGCCGCTTCTCTTCCGGATAGACACCTTCGCCTGTCAGAAACATTTGCCACCGCAAGTCGAACTGCGGGTCAACGTTTTGCGCATCTTCGGCAGACTGCCCATGCTTTCTTTGAAGCTTCGGAGCGATGGCTGGCAGGACGAGTTCCTGGTTGGCCAGCAATGCACCACTGATCGCCAGAACGCCGACAGCAAGCGGAAGCGTCAGCCGATAGGTCGGGATGCCAGCTGCGAGAACCGGATGAATTTCACCGGATTTGAGCAGCAGTGCGAGTGTCGAAACCGCGGAAATCACAACGATCGAGGGACCAGCGAGATCGATGACCATTAGCGAGTGGTAGAAGTAGTGATGCGCCATCAAATTGAGGAGCATCAACGACGTTCCGTTCGCTTGTTCGACACTTTCCTGAAACGAATCGAGATTCGTGAATCCATCGATCACCGCAAAGAGTCCGATCGATGCGATCAGAAACACTGCAATAATATGGAAGTAGCGAAATAGTAAGTATCGGTCGTAGGTTGTCACGATTTCGGACCAGTCGGGCAGAACGGTTCGCCGGATTAGAGATCAAAATCGCGAAGAAGGTCAAGATGATCTCGTGGGGCTGCTGACTCCTGCTCGCTCTTTCGCAGTGCGACTGGAGCGAAACTGGTCATCCGATCAAAAAGTCCACATTGACCCAATTTCTGCAAACGCCGTAAACTTTGAAACGATCACCCGTTTCAACATCAAGCGATGACAATGAGCCCATCCGCGAGGGACAATTCGCCATCACAACTTACGGACTGGCTGCGCGTTCAACTGCGCTGGGTCACCGTCCCGAGTTGGCTGATTTCCGGCTTGTTCCATATCGCCCTGGCGGCGCTGATTGTGTTCCTCACACAGCTACCAAGTTGTCGGGGAGATCTTTCCGGCGACGATGGCGAGTCTTTTCGTGATGTTGGCATTCATGTGCGGCCAGCGAAGAATGAAGCTGACTCCGACTCAGAAACAGAACTCGATGAGACTTCAGAGTCTTCGGATCTGGTTTACGAAAACCCGTTGAAGTTCGAAGAGCCGCTGCTGGACACCACTCCTCCGGTGGAGTTGCAACTTCCATCGATCGACATTCCCAATCCTGTCATCGGGGCTGGGAGTGTTCCGGTTCCATCGAGTGTTCCCACTCAAGAGCTTGTGAAGCCGAATTTGAGAAACGATTCGCCAAGTTCGTCCAATCCCTCAGGAGGCGATGTCGCCGGTGGCACATCGTTCATGGGAATTCGCGATGTCGGCAAGAGTTTCGTGTTTGTGATCGACCGTTCTTACAGCATGGACAACGACGGAGCACTCGCTGCGGCGAAGTCAGAGTTGCTGGCGAGTCTGTCTCAACTCGACGAGAATCAGCAGTTTCAGATTATTTTCTACAGCAACGAAGCAGAAGTGCTCCGACCTCGTGATGACCGATTTGATATGTTCTGGGGGACCGATGCCCAGCGGATGCAAGTCAGTGGCCGGTTGAAATCGATCTTCGCCAGTGGAGGGACAGACCACCTGCCAGCCTTGAGTCGAGCACTCAACTTTCGACCGGATGTCATCTATTTGTTGACAGACGGAGCGGCTGAGTCAGCGCTCGATTCCTCCGACATGAACGAGATCAAACGTCTCAATCGTAGCGGGACCCGAATTAACTGCATCGAGTTTGGTCGATCATCGGAGCCAGCGATCAAAGGCGAAGCAAATTTTCTGTGGCAAATCGCTCACAGAAACCAAGGCAAGTATGTGTATGTGAACGTCAATCGTTCCAGACTGTGACAACTGATTTTAGCCTCGCGATCAAAACGGAATCGATCGCTGAATTGTTATTCAAGACATTGTTCGTGACAGCGAGCAAGATAGTGGGAATCTGATGCAGGAGACGAATTCCGAAGTGATGTCACACAAGTCGCGATGGATCTGGTTCTCAATATTGACGGTCGTCATTGTTGCGATCGATCAGTGGAGCAAGGTCTATGCGATCGAAAACTGGAAAGGACTTCCGCCCCGGACATTCTTCAACGATCTGTTTCGCATTCAATATGCAGAAAATCCGGGAGCCTTTCTCAGCCTGTTCGCGGGCTTTTCACCAGAGTTAAGGTTCTGGTTGTTGATCGTGATGACCGGAGCGATGATGTTCGGCATGACAGTTTATCTGCTGTTCAGTCGAACCGTCAGTAAGTTGGTCTTCTTTGCTTTCACACTCGTCGTCGCTGGAGGAGTGAGCAACATGATCGACCGAATTCGCTTCGAGTGCGTGATCGACTATTTCAATTTGGGAATTGGATCGGTGCGCACAGGGATCTTTAACATCGCTGACATGGCGATCTCGGCAGGATTCTTGTTGATGCTGCCACTGATTTTGTTTGGTGAGAAATCGTCTCCTTCCAAGGAGCCAACAGAATCCTCTTCGGATGCGACCGCGACAGGATCGACAGCCTCGTGACATCACTTAACGTCAGATCTGTCCTGCACTCGAAACATTGCTATCTGGTGGCAATCGTTTCGGCTTGGGTCAGCTCGTCGACTCTGCTCGCGCAGGACCGTGTCACCTATCTGCCTGACGGGGCTGCCGCTCCGTTTACTCTCGTCGGAGAAGTTCTCGATTCCACTGGTGAAGAGCTGCGGATGCGTCCGTCTGGAGGACTACCACAATCCATCCCGGCGGACAGCGTCGTTGAGATTGAAACGCATTACGATCCTTCCCATTTGAAGGGGATCGAATTCTTTCAGAACGATCAAATTCAGGACGCTGAAACAGCATTTCGCGAAGCACTCAAACGGGAACCGCGAGAGTGGGTCGATCGAGAACTGCTCTCGTGGTTGACTCGTTGCTATTTAAGAGAAGGTCAACTGACGGCAGCTTTGCAAACGTTTCGAGAACTCGTTAGTTCAGATCCGCTCACTCGTCACTGGGGGTTGGCTCCGTTGGAGTGGTCATCGCGACAGGTTTCCGCATCGCTTAGGCAGGCAGCGAAACCGCTCGTTGTCGAGAGTCGAGCGACTGACCGATTGCTCGGCTCCAGCCTGCTGTTGTTTGATCCTATTGCGGGACCTGCTGCTCGAGCGGAACTCAATGATTTGGCACGCAACACGAACCCGAGGATTTCGAGACTGGCACGTGCTCAGCTGTGGCGATTAACGGTTTCGAACGGCGATGTCACACAGAATCGGTTGATCAATTGGCAGAATGATATCGACGCACTCCCGGCTGGATTGCGGGCTGGTCCACAGTATCTGCTGGCCAGAGGATATGTGCAAATTGGATTGCCCCGACTGGCAGCGGCAGAGTATCTGAAGCTGACGATTTTGTATTCTGAGCATGAAGTCCTCACTGCGTCTGCCACGCTGGAAGCAGCGCGACTGATTGGTGAGACGGGATTGACTCAGGAGGCAGATCTGTTGTACCGCGAACTTCTGGCCCGCTTCCCAAGGTCAGAAGCAGCGAAACTTGCGAAAAATCAGATGCTGACCAATTAACTTATTTCAGCTCACTTAATACAGCGAAGCACATTCCTCACGGATTGAGAAAATGGCACAGACTTGTATGAGACAGTTCACGATCTGGGTGACGGGCTTCCTGTTCCTTCTGATTTGTCAACCTGCGTTCGGTGCTGAGGGAGGAATCTTTCAGGACGGTCAAGTGAACCCCAAAGGGCTCCTTCAAGCTGGGGGAATTATTGGCTATGTGATCATCGCGTTGAGCGTCGCGACGGTCGCATTGATCATCGAGCACCTGTTGAGCATTCGAAAAGGCTCGCTCATGCCCCGCTCGCTCGCTGAGAAGCTTCAGCAGTTGATTTCAAGCGGTCAGTATCAGCAAGCGGACGCGCTTTGTCGTGAGCGTCCCACTTTTCTGTCGTACGTCGTTTCATCGGGAATTCAGGAGGCCAACTTTGGATACTCGGCCGTTGAAAAGGCGATGGAAGATGCTTGCGTAGAACAATCTGCTCGATTGAACCGTAAGATCGAATACCTGTCCGTGATCGGCGCACTGGCTCCGATGCTCGGGCTGATGGGAACCGTCTGGGGCATGATTCAAGCATTCGCCGAATTTACGGAGAAGGCGAATCCGATGCCCGCCGACTTCGCACCTGCCATTTCGGAAGCACTGGTGACGACTCTGTTCGGTCTGTGTGTCGCCGTTCCAGCTCTCGCAGCATATGCCTGGTTTCGAAACCGGATCGATGAATACGTCGCTGAAGCAACACTGCTGAGCGAACATCTCATCGCGCCGCTTCGCAGAACTCTCATGGACAAACGAAAACCCACTCGGGCAGCGGCCGCCCCTCAGCCGACTCGAGGTTGATCATGCGGGTGCCCACGCGAAACCGTGAGCGGGGAGTGCAGTTCAACATCACTCCGCTCATCGATGTCGTCTTTCTGCTGGTGATCTTTTTTCTGGTCGCTTCCCATTTCGCCCGGTCTGAACCGTCGGAAGTGGTCAGTCTACCGTCAGCCCAAGAAGTCGGAGACGACGATGTCGCCAGGCGACTGGTGGTGACTGTCACTCAGGACGGTCGATATCTCGTCAAAGCCAACGAAGTCGATGTAGATCAGATTGAAGAAATGATTCGAGATGGAGCCGGTTCCGATCCGGAGACATACGCCGTTCGAATTCGCGGCGATGAGCAGACCCCCTATTCCGCGATCGAACCGATCATGTTGATCTGTCCACGATACGGAGTCACAAGATTTGGATTTCACGTGCTTCAGGAATAACACATGAGCCCAGGAATCGTGAACTCGACTCGAGTTTTCACGCGGTGAACTTGATCAGCGAGCATTTGAATCAATGGGTTCTGAACACTTCGACAAGGAATTGACAGCTATCAAATGAGAGTTCCACAGAGACACAAAAAGGATCACGAATTCGGAGCAATGACTCCGATGATCGACATTGTGTTTCTGTTGCTCATTTTCTTTGTGGTAACCGCTTCGAGTCAGGTGCAGGAAGAAATTCTGCCCACGAATCTTCAGGCTCAAGGGTCCGTCGAATCACTGGTCGATCCAGTCGAAGAGCCAACGCTTGAGGTCGAAATCTGGTTGAAGCTTTCTGTGGATGACGCAGACTCAACGACCGTCGTCGATATGAACGGCACCCTCTATCGCGATCTGGAAGTTCTCAAAGACCAGCTGAGAACGCTTGCCGAGCTGGGACCGGAGAATCCCGTCATTCTGGACATTGCTGGCGATGTTCCGCTGGGTGATGTGGTTGACATCTACGACACCAGTCAGGCAGCTGGTTTCGAGTCGGTCAACTTCGCCGTCGATGCTCCGAATTCCAATTGATTCAAATTGCCGATCATCGGTACTCTTTCAGTCGAATCTCCGTAAATTCTGATAGTCATTTCGAAGTCAGCGAGGGGAGTTCGCTTCACTGAATTTTCGACGCGATGGATCGCGTTGGTCTCAACTCAAAGGATTGAGGAACCTTGATCCGCAATTTCTTCATCACATTTCTGGTGTGGTCAGCCTGCTTGACTGAGTTGGCATGGTCGAGTTGGAGTGAAGCTCCATTTCGTCCCGCCTGTTTTCCGATTGTTGTCTTGCTGGCAACATACCTGTGTTCACCAAGCTGGGTGGTCTTCTGGGCTGGCCTTTGCGGGCTATTGGTCTCCACGCTGGCCGAACGTCCGGTCGTGGAGTGCGTGGGAGTTTACGCTGCGGTCGGTCTCCTCGCGGCTTTGACGAGCCCTGATGCTGACAAACATGTTCTGTTGACGAATCGATTGATTCGATCACTCTGGATTCTGGGCGGACTCGTGTTCATCGAGCTTCATCATCCACTGGAGGTGATGCGCCGTCTCATCGCCGGAACTGAACCGGTCTTGCTGGGAAATCTCGGAGTCACTGTCCTCTGCGCTGTCGCACTATGTCTTTTGGCCACTTCGATGGATCGAAGGAGCGAAGCGTGAGCGGTTTCCTCGTTGCCGGCAACAAGTTTCGATCTGTCATTCCTTCGAATGCTGCGATTGCGATTCGTCAGCACAAGTTGAATACAAATTCTCCCGCGACGCAGGTTGTCAGGGAGCGTGATGCATAATCAACCGTTCTCAAGATTTCAGTCCGTTGACGCTGGCTCTGCTGAAAGAAGTCATGGCCCGCAGTGGAGACTGTGGGCTGTCCAGTGTTTTGTGTGTGTCGTTCTTTTCGTCATCGCTGCGAGAGTCGTGACTCTGCAGGTGACTTTACGACAACGGTTCCTCGACGTCTGGTCCGAGTCGACAGAGACCGAAGAATTTTTGAGTGCGCGCAGTGGGCGCATACTCTCGCGTGACGGAGCCGTTCTCGCGTACGACGAAAGACGCTACGATCTTGCAGTCGACTATCGGTGGCTGGAGTCCCCTCCGGATCAACAATGGCTCCAGAGAGAAATCTCGCGACGTCTCGGAGCACGCGACCGACGCGATGAAGCCAAGCGTTCTGCCGTTGAGCGACAAATCTTTCAAGAGCGAGAACGTCTCTTCGATCAACTCGCTGAATTGACGAAGACATCGCGCGAGAAGCTTGAGTCGGATGCTCGCGCGACTCAACTGAATATCGAACAGATGGTTGCCGACGTTGAGGAACGGCGACTGCAAAGAAATCTCGAGTCGTTCAAAGTTCAGCAACTCAACTGGCAGGACGGGATCTGGGGGATTGTCGACACGATTCGCCAGGAACTCACAACTCCGCCCCGTCGGTATGCTGATGATCCGATCATTCTCAAGGAAGAACTTCAACCTCACATCCTGATTGAAGAAGTTCCCCTCTCCGTCGCAGCTGCGATTGAATCACGTCCGCATGAATTTCACGGCGTCTATGTGAAGACTCGCTCGGCACGTATTTACCCGCTCGACGATGTGGCAGCCCACGTGATTGGAGTCCGCAGACCACCGCGAATGGATGAGGAAACCACCGGTCAGGGAGGTGTTGAAGAGTCTTACAATCTTCAATTAAGCGGCCGCTCAGGACAGAGACTGAACGTTCGCAACCGTCGCGGTGACATCATCGAGTCGACTGTGATCGCGGAGCCTCGAGATGGGAATGAAGTTGTCCTTACGATCGACTCACAGATTCAGGAAACTTCGGAGAGACTTCTCGATGAGAAAGTCGCTCTCTCTTCGACGAGTTTGGCCGCAGAGTCTCACGCCTCCGGCGGAGTCATCATCGTCATGGACTTGTGGACCGGAGATGTTCTCTCGATGGCAGCATCTCCCCGCGTCTCGCCTCAGGCTCAAATGAAACCGACGCGTGCTGAATGGGAAGAGATGTTGGCGCGCGACAATCAGCCGTTCTTTCCGAGAGCGACACGAATGGCTTTGCCGCCGGGTTCTGTATTCACACTTGTCACAGCGATCGCCGCTTTGGAAGAGGGTGTGATTGGCCCGGACGAATTCCAGGAGTGTCAGGGGTTTCTTCATCATCCTGATCACAATCGCTGCCAGCATTTTCTGCAGACAGGGGAAGGCCACGGCGTGCTGCGACTGGAAGAGGCACTCTGCCAGTCGTGCAATGTCTTCTTTTTTCATCTCGCAGAACGGTTGGGAGTTGAGCGTCTGACAAATTGGGCAGGCGCGCTCGGCTTTGGAACTCCGACTAACATCGACCTGCCGTCCGAAGTGGCTGGCAAAGTGTTGACTTCATCTCTTCGTCAGGATGAGAAAATCACTCAAAAAAATGCAGCCCTGCAAATGGCGATCGGACAGGGAGAGTTACTGGTCTCCCCGCTACAAATTGTGCGTCTGATGGCAACGATCGGAAACGGAGGGTATCTCGTGACTCCACAAATCGTTCATAAGCAGGGGGGAGTGATGAGGACGAGTTCTGAAATGGAGAAGGTTCCTCGATTAAAACGTGAGACGCTCAAAGTGATTCAGCGCGGTATGGAAATGGTCGTGCAACACCCGCTCGGCACCGGTGTGGAGGCCATGACGCCCGCGATGACCATCGCAGGCAAAACGGGAACAGCTCAAGCGAGCGGAAAAACTTCGCACGCCTGGATGGCCGGATACGTCCCAGCGAATGCTCCTCGTTTTGCCTTCGTCGTCGTGCTCGAACATGGAGGCTCCGGGAGCGAAGACGCAGCACCAATCGTTGCTGAGTTGATGACTGAATTGATCGGCTTGGGCTATCTCCGTCCGCAATGGGATGACTCGTCGTCTCGAAAAGAAGACAAGTCCGACTCCGTCTCGATCAGTCTCGATCGCTCTCAACCTCGGCAGTGAAAACCATTTCTCTCATGTTACGCACATTGCCTAAGTTTTGTTTCGTTCTTGAATTGATGACCTCGAGTGAGAAAATTCTTGCAGGGGACGACCTGGGAAGCGTTAGAATGAATCCAGTCTCCTGGAGTGTTGACGACAGAGATCCGTCGAAGGAAATGCACCGATGCCGCTAAAGACCCTGGAAATGGAGGAGCCAGCGCTCAACCTGACACCCATGATCGACATCGTGCTTCTGCTGGTGATTTTCTTCATGGTCGGGACTCAATTCGCCGAAGATGAAGGCCAGTATGAAATCGTTCTGCCGACGGTTTCCGAAGCCCAGCCTCTGACCTCGCTCCCTGATGATATTGTGATCAGTGTTACACATGATGGAAGCCTGATCTACGACGGTCAGGAAATGTCCCTCGATGAAGTCGAAACCGAACTCCGGGCTGCGAAGGGGCGATATGCCGGGCAAGCAGTCGTGATTCGCGGAGACGGGGCAGGGCCGTATCAGCATGTTATGACCATCTTAAACCTTTGCCAGCGGACACAGATCAAGAACGTCCAACTTGCGAATCGCGAACAGGATGCCGGGCCATGATCCTTCTGACACCGAATTATCGGGACGAAATCTGGCATCTGGGGATGCTTCTGATTTCGATCGTTCAACCGGTTCTGGTTGTCTCGCTGGCGATCGGCTTTATCTTCGTCTCCGCCCATTTGATCACGATGATCGGCACGCGATGGGGAGACCGCCGCACAAACTCCAAAGCTCTGTTCTTTTCACTTGCGATTCACTTGCTGCTGGCATGTGGATTGATCGCCTTGATTCCCGAATATCGACCGCACATTTCAACGAATCCATCAAGTTATGAGAGTGAGCCCATTCGTGTCCGGCCTCCACAAGAGAAATCGGACCTGCTGGCTTCCAATGCTGGGCCGGGAAATACGCCTGTCTGGGACCAACTGAAGAATCAGCACACCGAAGACTGGGAACGGTTTTCTGCTCCGGCGATCGAGTTGGAAGACTCCGCTCAAGAATTATTGCGAACGACTGAAGAATCCGATTACAGCCCGTCGTTTGCAGGCGATGCTCAACCATTGCCACTCGAGACTCAACCTGTCCCACAGCAGGAAATCAACGCTGAACAGGGAGTATTGGAAGAGGCAGCGATTGATCTCCAAACAGAGAAGTTGGTCGTCGAGTCGACACCCAGTGAGGCAGCTTATTCCGAGGTTCGCGATCGAATGACTCGCGAGACTTCCAGTGTGACAGCTGACATCGACGATCCCGACGCAGCCCGCCCCCGTGCTGGCAGCATTGATCGACTTCGCCCCGAATTGGCCAGAGACCGGCAGACGATGAACCTGCTGGCGACTTCCGAACCCGGAATCCCTCAGGTCGAAACTGGTCGTGCTGATTCAATTCGTCAGATTGAGGCTCCCGTCGCGATTGCCCTCGACCCTGAATCAGCAGGCGTGATGAGAGCACCGGAAGAAGCATCCGCGTCCCCTCGTTCCTCTTCAGGTTCTGGTCTGACTCGAACGCGCCCACGTCCAGAACTTATGACGGATGACGACACGATCAGCCGCTACAGACCTTCAGCGACACCCAGTCGGCCCGATACCTTTTCGCCAGATCCAAGTGCTTCACTGAGCGGAATGAATCAGATCGCTCGCGCACCAGAGCAACCGCCGCAACTGAGACTCCCGGGCCGAAATCTTCCCGAGCGGTCTGAGCAACGTACTGTTCCATCGGCTTATGTGCTTCGTTCAGAGGACCTCCGAGAACGGGCAGTGCTGAAGTACGGCGGATCAGACGAGTCGGAGTCCGCTGTCGATCGCAGCCTCAAATGGCTCGCACAGATGCAGCACCCCGATGGCTATTGGGATGCAAGCCGGTCGGGAGCCGGACAAGTTGGCGTGGACGATGAAGGGATTGATCGACAATACGCTGGCCGATACGCAGATACCGGAGTGACCGCATTGGCTGTGCTTGCGTTTCTCGGCAAGCTCAACACAGTTGATGAAGGGGAGTATTCTGACGTTGTGAACCGCGCTCTTCGCTGGCTCATCGCCCAACAACGACCACGAAGATGGTCCAATGGGGAAGAAACGATCGGTTACCTCGGAGGCGAAGCGACACAATTCGCAGGGATGTACTGTCACGGAATGGCCACTTTCGCCCTTGCGGAAGCGTACGCCATTTCCAAGAACGACAGCACTTCCCGGTTCCTGCGTCAGCCGCTCGAAGATGCTGTGAGTTATATTCTCGAAACTCAAATTAGCGATGGGGGATGGAGATATATCAAAGGGCAGCCGGATGGCGATATGAGCATGTTCGGCTGGCAACTCATGGCGCTAAAAAGCGCGGAAGCAGCTGGAATCGAAATTCCTGAACGAGCCAAAGAGCAAATGCGAAAGTTCCTGCGTGATCGCCGACTCGGCAGATACGGCGGGCTAGCAGGCTATCGCAGTTCAGATCCGCCCACCCCAGCCATGACCGCAGAAGCGATGTTCTGCCGTCACGTTCTCAGCGTCGACAACGATCGTTCAGCAGCCAATGAAGCAGCCCGATACTTGCTTGCAAACCGTCCCAGTCGATCGACGATTAATTTGTATTACTGGTACTACGGAACGCTCGCGATGTATCAGCACGGCGGGGACGACTGGGATCAATGGAATAACGCACTTCGTGATCTGCTCATTGCCGAGCAACGCAAAACGGGTCCTCAAGCTGGTAGCTGGGACCCGCGTGGAGTCTGGGGGCGATACGGTGGACGAATCTATTCCACAGCGATCGCGACACTGAGCCTCGAAGTCTATTACCGATACTTGCGAGAAGAATAAGCTGCGACAGTTCCTTGGGCCTGCCGATTTAAGACCGCTCGTTCTCTACATTTCTCTAGCGATCCGAGCTTAGAAAAACTTCTGTATCAGACCTTGCGAACCAACGCTACAAGTCTCAGGTTGCGTGACTCGCAACTGTGTTGGAGAGTTCCTGGGCTGGAGATGCCGTCGCACATGAAGTCGCCAGTCGGCAACCGATTTCGGTGGCGAGAAGTTCGTCCAGCACTTCCGTCGGGGGCAGATTGAGATAGACGTTTCCGTCTTCCACTTTCACCGGGAACGTGCTGATGTGATAGTCTTCACCTTGCAACGACTCGCCCGATTCCAGGGAGAATGTTTTCTTGTGGAGCGGGCAAGCAACCTTCGGTGTTCCGGATTCATCCCCGACGATTCCGCGAGAAAGGACAAAGGCCTTCTTGTGCGGACACATATTTTGGCTGGCGTACCACTCACCGCGAGACTCGAAGCGAAACACAGCGATTTGACTCTTCCCGTACTTGATGGTCGCTCCTCCATCAACTGGGAAGTCATTTACAGTTCCGACTTGTGTCCAGCGGGTTTCTGATTTCGACGTCGTTTCTTCCAGCTGATGCTGATGTTCGTCGAGTGTATGGAACTGTTCCAGCGAAACCAGTTCGCCGGGCCAGTCACCGGGGCGATGTTGGCCGCGTTCTGAAACGATCTCGATACACGGTTCTTCCTCTTCGGTGTTCACGAACTGTCGGAACCGTTTACGCTTTTCGGGATCTTTGACAACCGTGGTCCACTCGCACTGATACGTTGCGATCAGATGTTCAATCAACTCCTCGAACTCACTGCACAAGCCAAGTTTGTCGTCGATAATGACTTCACGCAGGTGGTCAATGCCCCCTTCGAGTTTTTCGAGCCAGACGGAAGTCCGAGTAAGTCGATCGGCAGTCGTAATATAGTACGCGAGAAATCGATCGATGTATTTCGTGGCAGTCTGCTCATCAATATCAGCGGCCAGTAAGTCTGCGTGTCGAGGCTTCGATCCTCCGTTTCCGCAGACATAAAGATTGTATCCGTTCTCCGTGGCGACGAGACCGAAGTCCTTACATTGTGCTTCGGCACATTCACGAATACAGCCTGAGACTGCCGATTTAATTTTATGCGGGGCTCGAATTCCTTTGTATCGATTCTCGATGCGAATCGCGAAACCGACCGAGTCCTGAACTCCGTATCTGCACCAGGTCGTGCCGACACAACTCTTAACGGTTCTCAAAGACTTCCCGTAGGCGTGACCGCTCTCCATTCCAGCATCGATGAGTCTTTCCCAAATGTCGGGGAGGTCCTGAACTTGAGCACCGAACATGTCAATGCGCTGGCCACCGGTGATTTTGGTATAAAGACCATACTTCTGGGCTGTCTCAGCGATGGCGATCAGTTTGTCCGGAGTGATTTCGCCACCCGGAACACGTGGGACGACGGAATAGGACCCGCCTCGTTGCATGTTAGCCAAGAATCGATCGTTGGTGTCCTGCAGAGTCTGGTTGTCCGTGTCCAGAATATGATCGTTCCACAAGCTCGCCAGGATTGAAGCAATGGCGGGTTTGCAGACTTCACAACCGCTTCCCTGACCGTACTCAGCCACGATCTCGGCAAAGGATTTCAAGTTCTTAGTCTTAATAATCGCGAACAACTCCGTCCTGGAATAAGGGAAGTGTTCGCAAAGGTGATTGACAACCGTTCGGCCAGCTTTCTTCAGTTCAGAGTTAAAGAGATCGGTGACCAGTGGAATGCACCCGCCACAGCCCGTTCCAGCACGCGTGCAGGTTTTGACGTCTCCGACCGATTCCAGATTCTGTTCTTCGATGGCAGAGCAAATGTCTCCCTTCGTGACATTGTTGCAGGAACAAACCTGAGCAGAGTCCGGCATCGAGTCCAGCCCGACAGCCGATGAGTTCTTCGAGCCGATTACAAGTTCGTGTGGGGAGCAGGGAAGAGGAGTTTCACTCTGGGCCAGCATCGACAATGATCCGTACTCCGAAGCATCCCCAACCAGAATCCCGCCACGCAGTCTGGTTCCGTCCTTAGAGAAGACGAGCTTCTTATAAACTCCATCGAAAGGATCTTCGAAAGTTAGCGAAGTCGATTCCTGTTCCGGGGCTTCATAATCACCGAAACTCGCCACATCGACTCCCATCAGCTTCAGCTTTGTCGATAGGTCCGTCCCGGTGAAAACCCTGTTTCCACCTGTCAAGTTGGTCGCGACACACTCCGCCATGTCGTACCCAGGGGCCACAAGTCCGTAAACCATTCCTCCATGTAATGCACATTCACCGATGGCGAAGATGTTTGGATCAGACGTCTGTAGCTGATCGTTGACCTCGATTCCGCCGCGCGGGCCGACATCGAGTTGACTCTCACGAGCCAGATCATCGCGCGGACGAATCCCGGCCGAGACAATAATCATGTCGACGTCGAGGTGTTCGCCGTCATTGAACTCCATGGCTTCCACGACACCGTTGCCGTGGACTTCTTTCGTGGCTTTGTTGAGGTGCACTTTCACGCCCAACTCTTCGATCTTTCCGACGAGAATTCGAGAGCCAGCGTCATCGACTTGTCGCGGCATGAGACGCGGGGCGAATTCAACGACGTGTGTCTCGAGTCCGAGATCGTAAGCAGCTTTAGCAGCTTCCAGCCCGAGTAAGCCACCTCCAATGACAGCACAACTTTTGGACTGTTTGGCGTATTCGATGATTCGTTCGAGGTCTTCGATCGTGCGATAAACGAAGACGCCTCGCTTATCGATTCCCGGGACGGGAGGGACGAACGGATACGAGCCGGTTGCGAGCACAACTTTCGAATAGGAGATTTCAGCTCCTCGATCGGAGCGGACGATTTGTTTCTTTCGGTCAATTTCGCAGGCGCGATCACCGACGTGCAGTTCCACTCCGTTGTCGCGATACCAGTCCATGCGGGCGAGCATCAGCTTTTCAGCATCTCGATGCGCGAAGAACGACGTCAGGCCGACGCGGTCGTAAGCAGCCCGGGGTTCTTCGCAGAAAGTCTCAATGTGATAGTTGCGATCGACATCGAACTCGATCAGTTTTTCGCAGAACCGGAGTCCGACCATACCGTTGCCGACAACAACGATCGTCTGTTTCTGTTTCTCCATGGAACTAGCTCACAATTGGCCTTCGACGCGAACGCTGCCGAGGGTGTGTTTGAAAGTTGTCAGCAAGGAGTTTCGGAGTCCCTGGGGAGGGTAGAACTCGAAACTCCTTGCTGACCGAGAATGTCAAAACGTGAAATTCGGTGATCGTCAGGCTGACGATGCAGGCCGTGGTTAAGCAGGAGCCCCAGCCGGTTCTGGTTCTCCTGGAACCCGACGATCGGCTTTCGCCTTTTCGGTTTCCGCACGCACTTCGGCTTCAGAGGCATGGCTGAAGCGAACGGTGAACGTGACGAAGGAGACACACGTCACAATCACACCGAGAATGAAGAGAGCGGTTGGCCAGCTGATGCCTTCGGCTTTGAAAAGAAATCCGGCAGCGACAGCTCCAGCGTTTCCACCGGCTCCCACGATTCCTGCAACAGCTCCGAGAGCTTTCTTGTTGATGAATGGAACAACAGAGAAAGTGGCACCTTCGCTCATCTGAACGAAGAGGCTGAAGATGATCAGTGTCGGAATCGCGAGTGTCAGAACGTTCATTTGCGAGAAGATCATCAACGCGATTCCTTCGCAGAAGAGCGTGATGAAGAGCCACTTAACTCGTCCCGACAGTCCCCATTTGTTTCCAAACTTGTCGCCGAAGATTCCCCCGGTTGTTCTCGCGAAGATGTTCATCAAACCGAACAGCCCGGCGATCGATCCCGCGACTCCAACTGCTTTGAGTGGGTCCATGGTTTGGAAGTAATCGAAGTAGTCGACGAAGTAGAGGGCAGCGACATTGTTGATTGTCAGTTCAATTCCGAAACATGCTCCGTAGATCACGAACAGCGCCCAGACTCGGTAGTCTTTGCAGGCTTCCAGGAATGCACCGGCAGCTTGTTTCTTTTCTGGCAACTTTCCAGCTGCTCGAAGCTCAGCGAAGTTTCCTTCGGGTGTGTCTTGCGTCAGAAAGTAATAGGCGACACCAGTTAAAGCACAGAGGACACCAGCCACGAACATCGAAGCTCGCCAGCTGACAGCTTCACTGAATCCGAGGATTCCGACAAAGCCTGCGAACACCAACGGCATGACGAGTTGAGTGACCCCGCCTCCGAGGTTTCCCCAACCTGCCGTCGTCGCGTTTGCGGTTCCCACGCAGTTTGGAGCGAACATGATGGAGGTGTGATACTGCGTGATCACAAACGATGCTCCAATCACACCGATCGCAACTCGGAACAGGAGAAACGAAGTAAAGTCAGAAGCCAGTCCGATCGTCATGACGGGAATCGAACCGAGGATCAGCATCCAGGTATAGGCCAATCGAGGTCCGATGCGGTCACACAGCCAACCGATCACAAGTCGGGCCAGCACGGTGACGGCCACTGAACCAATAATGCACCAGCCGATTTGTTCCCTCGTCAGGTCCAGTTCATCTCGCACCACTTTCATCAACGGTGCGATTCCAAACCATGCGAAGAAGCAGAGGAAGAAGGCGAACCACGACATGTGGAAGGCCCGCATTTGCGGCGACTTGAAGTCGAATAGGCGGATACGTGTTGCTTTACCTGTGGTTTCCATTGTTTTCCTCACGTCACTTTAAGTCTTTCGAGGGCGATCGGGCGCTTGGTTTCGAGTCGAGGCAAGTGACCTCTCCGCACTCCTGATACCCATCTCGTGATTGCGAAGAATTTGTTCGGAAAACCGAACAGAAGGAGGCTTAATCTGCCAGAGAGGTGCATAAACGACGCGCAAAGATGCACGTCATGGGAGCAGAGAATCCCGGAGCAAACGCATCAACATTTTCAACTGTGTTGGCGGATCAACGACGAAGGATGCATCGTTGCTGCGAGCTTTTTGATCTGACTGGAGTTTTCCCGGTCCGGTACGGTTTTTTCTATGAGATGTTCGAATTCAGAGGTTTCTGTCCGAATTTTGAACTCCCGCGAACTTGCGCTCTCATGAAACGGGAACCGGAACAACTCATCCATGGCCTTCTGGTGCGCTACTTCGGCGTGCTGTCGTTGGTTGCTGCGCTGTTGCTTCTCGATCAAGCGGTGGTTCAACCGCTCTTGCTTCAATTGAACGGACTGGGACCTGTCATCAATCTTGCCGGGCGTCAGCGCATGCTCAGTCAACGAATGACCAAAGCTGTTCTCGCGATCGCTCACGATTCCGATCAACAAGGCGAACGGACTGCGGAGCTGACCGAGTCGCTCAGCCGATGGCAAGAAGTTCACGACGGCCTTCAGTTCGGAAACGAATCGCTTCAACTTCAAGGAACCAACGTTCCCCACATTCAGGCAGCACTTCGCGAACTCGATTCACATGTTCGCGCGATTTCAGAATTGGTGACGAAAGTCATCCAATCGTCGAACGCCAACAATGACGATGTACGTCAGATCTTGATTCATGAGAAAGAATTCCTCACTCGAATGGATTCGATCGTCGGCATGTTCGAAGAAGAAGCAGCTCGACAAGTCGCGAGGCTGCGCTGGCTCGGAATGACAGCCACGGGTGTTGTGCTCGCACTAATGATCGGTCTCGCCCGGATTATCATCACACCCGCTTCGAACTTTATTCGCTCTCAATTCTGCCAGCTTGCAGCAAGCGAAGAGCGGTTTCGATCACTCATCGAACGTATGAACGATGGCCTCGTAGTTTTCGATGAGCAAGGTTGTGTGAAATACGTGAATCACCGATTCGCCCAGATCATCGAACGGTCTCCGGAATCGATCCTCGGAAAACCTCTTCAGAAGTTACTTTCTGGTCCCGATCTCAGAATGTTTCTTCAGATGCTGACCAATGTACTTCCCGCTCCGGATGTTGCCCGTGAACTGAAATGGGAACTCCCCGAAGGTCAACAGTGTGCCACGCTGGCTGCATGTGGACGCGCCCATGTCGACTCAGTCAGCCAGGAAGCTTCCTTTCTGGTTGTGACGGATATCTCTGAACTGAAGCGAGCCGAAGAAGAATTGCGGCAGGCACATGATGCACTCGAAGTTCGTGTCGAAGAAAGAACACAGGCGCTCACTGAAACAAATAAAGCATTGGCGACGGAAGTTCGTGAGCGACAATCTGCCGAAGAACGGAACCGTCTGCTCCAAGCGGAACTCGCTCACACGACTCGCGTCACTACTCTCGGTCAGTTTGCAACCGGCCTCGCCCACGAAATCAATCAACCGCTGGGAGCCATTGCAAATTACGCGGATCTGTTGATGGTCCAGCTTGATTCGAATGTGTCGTCTCCGCAGACGTTAAACGAAACTGCCGGGCGAATTCACGATTCGGCTCTGAGGGCTGGGGAGATCGTTCGCAGAATGAGAAGCTTCTTAAAACCGAAGCCTGCGAATAAGAGCGAAGAGAGCATTAACTCGTTAATTGATGAAGTGCTCGATCTCTGCTCGCCAGAAATTCGATCGAATCAAATCGAAGTTGTCACCGATCTCACGGAGACTCAAGATTTCAAAGTCTTCGTGGATTCCATTCAAATCCAACAGGTGCTGGTCAATCTCATTCACAACTCCATACAGGCGATGGCGACCACCGGGCCGCAGCGGACGTTGTCGATTAAGACGGAGAACCACATTCAGGAAGTTTATGTCTTCGTTGAAGATAACGGCCCTGGGTTTCCCTCAAATTGTCAAACTGCGGAGATTGTCCCCTTCCAGTCGACGAAGCCGCAGGGGCTGGGAATGGGTTTGTCCATCAGTCATTCTCTGGTGACTTTTCATCAGGGGAAGCTGTGGCTTGAAAACGTTGTGCCTCACGGTGCCCGAGTCGGTTTTTCCTTGAAAGTCGTTCAAACTGTTAGTGCAGATGCCCACTCAAACCATCTTTGTCGTTGATGATGATCGAGACTTTCGAGATTCACTCGTCGCACTTCTCTCCACGCTTGGATGGAAGGCACAGGGGTTTTCGTCAGCGGAAGAATTCATTGAGTTTTATGCTGCGCAGCCTGGATGTCTGATTCTCGACATTCAAATGGATGGATTGAATGGGATTGAGCTTTATGAACAACTGCTCACGCAAGGAAAACGGCTTCCCGTGATTTTTGTTACTGCTCATGCGGACATCAACACAGCAGTCTCTGCGATGCGCACAGGTGCGATCGATTTTCTTGAGAAGCCATTCGACCGAAAAGCATTAACTCGGCAGATTGAACGAGCATTGGAAATCGACGAACAGTGGCAACGGAGTGAAGAGCGGTTTCAGCAGCTCAACGAATCTGTCAAAGAGTTAAACCCGAAAGACTGGGAAACTCTGGAGCTGATCATTGAAGGCGAAACCAACAAGTCCATGGCCGCGAAGCTGCATTTGACAGAACGGGCAGTGGAACTCCGTCGACAACGATTAATGAAACGGCTGAATGTTCGCAGCCTCGCAGAGCTTCTCGAGTTGACCGTCGCTCATCGAGTATTGGCAGAGGTGCGGGCGATCAATCAGTCGCAGTGGCCCCGTCTCAAATAATTCTCCTTAATTCGCTCGTCGAATTGACTGCCTGAACGGCAGGTATAAGGCGGTGATTTGCTCGCACCTCTCACAGTATGAGATTTTGCTTTCGACCGATTCTACAAATGCGAAAGGGACCCCAAGCTGGCTTGAGGTCCCGATATCGTATTGTGAATTCTTCGCGTCCCCGAGAAGTAGCTCTCAATCGGATTATGTTATGTAATGAATGAGATTGAGAGTTTCTCTTCTCGAAAAGTACAGAAGCTTATCGGCTGAAAGAATCAAGTGAATCTTAAGGCGCTTTAACGAATGCTTGGGCAATGACACTCTGCTTACGGAAGAGTTTGTGTTGACTCACCGCGTCGATTTGGACTGTCGTTAGGGCCGAGTGGTTCGTCGCTGGGAAGGATTTGGGCCACGTCGACGCGATTCTGATCGCCACCGAACGCATTCAGATAACCGAGAATTTCTTGGTAGTGGCCATAGATTCGCATCGAATCATATCGAGTAATGAAACGCGTCCGGTCGCGACTGTTCAATCGAGTCCAGGCGACGATGGCTTTATCGATTGCACCTGAGAGCACGATGGCATGCGTGCTCTTCAGTTGCAGTTGAGATTGAAGCGGGATGTCAGGATCGCTTCCGTCGAGTGCGAAGGGGAGGTCAATGAGTCCGCCGGACTGGTTTTGAACATCATCTCCTCCGAACGGGTCCGTTCCCTGTTCCATCTGAGTGTTGGTGTCGATGGCTGCTTCAATCTTGTCGCCCAACGGAGCATCGTCCGGATTGTGAGTCACTCGACGGCGCCAGCGATCACAATGACACAGATGAGACATCAAGTGATCGCGAGTTGGGTCGTCAAAACCTCCTCGATCAGACAGTTCGTCGTTGGCCAGCAATTCCGAACGAAACGTGAACAGCGGTGACATGGCCGCTGCGATGTGCAGATTTCGCAGGGTCATGATCGCACGGCGAAACTGCTCGCGTCCGGGTTCTCCAATAGGCATGGTCGATTCCTTTCCAAGGTTGCATTAACTGGGGTGGTTAGTTGAATTCGATGTATGGACTGACGTTGAGGCGTGATCTCAATGAATTAGTGATTCAGTTCTCGAGAGTTAATTCGGCCGGTACAGAGAGAGGGGCGACTTCTTGCACTCGTTGATTGATGTCAGACATCAGGCTTTGCAGAACTTTCTGAGATTCTGGTTCCGCAATCTTCACTCGTCGGTCAATTTCGTCTTCGAGGAACATTCCGCGAAGTGCGTCAAGTACAGCCACACGTCCCTCTGATTGTCGGATCGCAAGTAGCTCACATGCTTCATCCAACTGTCTGGGAAACGGTGCCCGCACGAGCGGAACCTCCTCTGTTGGAGTCGGCTGTGGTGTGGAAGCATCCGATGCACTCAGAGTCTTGAACGTCCTTCGCAGCAGCCAGACCGTGGCCATTCCCACCAGCCCACCACTCGCTGCAGAACCACCCACGACTCCGAACCATTGCAAAGCGGTATAACCGAGCCACAGCCACTTGCCTGGCTTGGTCGGACTTGTTTCGTCCGGAGATTTAGTTCCTGGAGTTAATGATTGAATTCGACTTTGGTCAGATCCAGTTACTAATTCTGGACTGGTTGTGGGTACAACTTCTACCGATTCAACAACAGGGGCTTTCTCTTCTGGTTGAGCTGCTTCAACCGTCTCTTCGACAGAAGTCTCCTCCACATTTTCGGAAGGCTGTTCCTCAGCAATATTCAAACGCCGGAGAAGATCGTCTTTCGAAAAGTAACCCGTGAATTTCGCCTCGACCGTCTGAAACGTCGGAACCGATTTGATCTGATGTTGATGAGCGAACGCTGAGAAACGGTCGTGATCGAGAAAGTGAATATGGAACTTTTCAGAGAGCGCATTGCGGAACGACTCATCAGCGTGCCAGTCGTGCAAGAATTGTCGGCAGGGGCCACACCACTTCGTTGTCCAGATGACCAGCAGTGGTTTTGAAATGTTATGACATTCACATCTTAACATCGTGTGCCTCTTGCGAGACATTCTCCAGTCAGCGAATGCGTCACGCAGTTGCACAACAGAAAGTCGATAGTGAGCTTTGAGTCGCTGTTCGATGGAAGAGACGTCCTTCTGAAACTCCAGCAGCACCTGTGGTGAGTCCCGGGAAAGTAGGAACTCGACAAGCGAGAAACCGACGGCATACACCATCGAAACATCATGACTCTGATGCGGATACTCGAGCGCACTCAGCCATTCCGCTGTGATCAGTCTCGGATCAGCGAGACAGGCCGTCTCTCTGAGTCGCTGTTTGGAAGCTTCTGATTCAAACAGTGTCGCACACCCCTCATCCAGCCATCGCTCGATGGGATGACCGATAAGTGAAGCGCGCACTAGGTGGTCGACTTCGTGCGGAATCACATCGGTGAGTATCGCTTGTCGAGTGCCGCTCACGACCATCTGCGGGTGACGGATTCCCTCTTCCGTGAACTGAAAGCGAGTCGTTCCACCGCCGGAATGATTCGCCAGGTTCAGGTCCAGTCGACACGGCGGAGACCACGACTTCTGAAGCTCTTTCCCAGTCCAGAATGTGGATGAACGGAATCGAGACTGCTCCGCGATCTCAATCGCCGCACGGTCTGTGCATTCAAAGTGCTGAGCATCGCAGGACGACGATGTCACGAACAACAACAGCACGCCGATGATGATCTCGATGGTGGATTGCTTCATGTTCTTACTCCAGCCAGAAAGCATCTTCGTCCTCAGTTTGCTGCGACTCACACCAGCAAACTCAACCCGGATAGACAGAACCGAATGCAGGAAAGACGAAAGAGAGAAGACGCTTTCAGGAAATCGCAGTCCGCGAGCCATTAACGGTGAGATTCGTGATCAAATCGCGTGTGCCATTCGTATTTCCCGAGTCGGACGAGAGTGCGAAGCAGTCGTCCAGGGTTGTATCGCGCGGGAATCGCGTGATTCATTCGATTCAACCGCATCGTCACGGCAGAAACGAGTTCCGAGCAGAACAACTCGTTGAGTCCTGTTTTCGGAAAGATGCCCGTCAGCTGAAGAAATCGGGTTCCGGAAAGAAGTGCTCCGGAGAGATCGTACTCGATCGACTTTTTGAGAAACTGTTCGACCAGGATCTCCGACATCAATCGACTCTCATCGGGAGTCAATCGATTCATCGCGGTCAGACGGTACACATCGACGTGCCCACCTTCTTCGATGTAATTTCGGATGCGATCAGCCGGGCGATGAGCTTGAGTGCCATTGAGTTGTCGTCCCTGAATCAAACAGGGAGTCGGGCACATCGTCGTACTTTCAACCCAGATGTTGGTGCCGTGATGGTGGCACATCACAGCGACGTGAGAAGGACCGAGCCGAAGTCGTTGCGGCGCGACGAGAGAAGCGGTCCCGTAAGTGATGATCTTGCTCGTCCAATCGCCTCCGTAGCAGGCAGCGATGTCTCCGGGTAGCCAGTCAAAGTCATCCATGTCAGTCTCTGATCGGTTGAAGGCGAAGTCTCTCCACCTCTACTGACCAGGTCGCGCAATGACGATGCATTCACTGACGCCAAAAGCACTAAAATACCGCAGGTGCTCTCGGTTGCGCAATCAACTCCTAAACTGCAGCGAACCTACTGAAACAGCCCGTATCGAACGATGCAATACAAAGCTTTGAATCCGTCACGAACACCGATTTTCTTGCCCTGTTCGTAAGTTCGACCGCTATAGCTGACGGACATTTCGTAGATCCGACAATTCATGCGGGCGACTTTGGCGGTGATCTCCGGCTCTATTCCAAAGCGTTGTTGCTGCAACGTCGGCCACAATTTCTCCATGACATCTTTGGAGAACAGCTTGTAGCAAGTCTCCATATCTGTCAGGTTCAAATTGGTGAATGCGTTGGAGAGTGTTGTGAGAAACTTATTCCCCAGATAGTGCCAGTAGTAAAGCACTCGGTGTGGCTGATCTCCCAGAAACCGGCTTCCGAAAACAACATCCGCTCGACCATCGACGATCGGTTGCAGCAGTCGCGGAATTTCGGCGGGGTCGTATTCCAGATCGGCGTCCTGAATGATGATCACATCGCCCGTGGCTTTCGAGAATCCCGTCGTGACAGCAGCTCCTTTTCCACGATTCTTCTCATGGAAATGAACCTGAATCTGGTTCATCTCATCGCTCAGGTCTCGATCCCGGTACGACTCGAGCAGGTCTCGCGTTCCGTCCTGGCTGTAGTCATCGACCAGAACGATCTCTTTCGGAATCGGGACAGCCCGGACTCTTTCGAGAAGAACGGGAAGCGTTTCGCGTTCGTTGTAGACCGGGATGACGACAGACAATCGAAAGTCATCAGGAATCGCATACAACCCGAGTTGTCGACAGGCTGCTTCACCGAGGACAGACTTGCGCCCCTGGTACCATTCCTGAGAATAAGGGGGAGCTTCGGACGAAGTCGGGGCATCTTGATCGGTATTCGGCATGCCAGATACTTGGATTCTCAGGATGTGACGAGTGCGATGGGTGATTTTCGAAAGAACGGAACGCTTGTTGAACCTGACCCACCGAGATAATTGAGAGTATGCTCGTGACGAATTGTAGCCTGTTTCGCTCTGGAGTGAATGCTTGAGTGACCCTCCGCAGGGCTTTGTCAAGATTGCAGAAGTCCAGTTCGGTTTTTGTCGTTTCCGGAAGAGATCTCGGAGGCGTGCAGCCCGCATATTCGTTAACTTCAGTGAATCCAAACTGCGAGCCGTTTTCTCCATCGCTCAGGCGGGACATCACTCCCCGGTGTCGATAGATTGAAATCTCCTTGCCTGAGAAATGTTGGTCCAGAGAGTTTAAGGAATTTGTCGATGTCCGCTGATTTGAGATCTGACTCTGTCTGCCTCGGTGGAAGTGCCCCCGGAGCTGACTTACCGTGGGAAGTTCTGCAGACTCGGATGACTGATGGGCTCTCTGCGGGTGTCGAAGTAATCGAAGTTCGCAATGGAGTCTTCAGCTTCAATGTCCTCCCGACACGGGGAATGGGGATTTGGACCGCACACTTCGGTGAAACCCGATTCGGCTGGGACTCGCCTGTCAAAGCACCAGTCAATCCAGCTTTTGTTAACCTGAAGAGCCGCCATGGATTGGGATGGCTCGATGGTTTTAACGAGTTGCTGTGCCGATGTGGGCTGTCGTTCAATGGACCACCCGGAATCGATGAGGGGAATCCAAGTCCGATCGAGTCCGATCTGACTCTCCACGGAAAGATTGCCAACCTCCCAGCCCACTCTGTCGAACTGATTTCGAACGAGAATGAGATTGGAGTCCGCGGGATCGTTGATGAATCCACACTGTTCGGTCCGCAACTTAGACTGGAGTCGTCAATCACTTCTCCGCTGGGGTCGACGGAGATTCGAGTCCGCGATGTCGTGACCAACCTGGGCTCCGCGCCGACAGAATTGCAATTGTTGTATCACGTCAATCTGGGCTCCCCGATCCTTGAAGAAGGAGCACGGTTCGCGTGTCCCGCTCGAAAAGTCATCCCTCGCGATGCAAGAGCAGCCGAAGATACCACCGGATATCGTGAATACCTGGCTCCGACTTCTGGCTACAGCGAGCAGGTTTACTTCCACGAGACATTAACGAATTCTTCCGGAGAGTCGCTCGCGATGATTCAGAATGCTTCTGGCGATTGCGGGTTAAGCTTGCGGTTTAAGAAGGAGCAACTTCCATGTTTCTCTCAATGGAAGTGCACGCAAGCGATGAGCGATGGCTATGTCACCGGAATTGAACCCGCCACGAATTATCCAAACTTCAAATCATTCGAAAGAGAGCAAGGTCGCGTTGTCCAACTTAACGCCGGTGAAAGTTACACGGTCGACTTGATTCTGAAAGCGCTGGTTGATCAGAAGCATGTGGCCGAGGCACGTAGTGAAATTGAAGCAATTCAGGGCGAAGAGAGCTGCGAAGTCATCTCCTCGCCGCAAAAGCCATATTGCTCAACTGAATAAACGGTCACGTTTCCACATGATTGATGCGAATACTTCCCAGTTGATTCTTGATTCGGACATTGAACTCTCCGAACAGCTCATTGAGCAAATTGAGCCGGTTGGGTTCGAACGGATCGATGTCGCAATCGACCGCTTGCGATCCGTTCCCGAATCCGACGTTCAACGGAATTTGCTCGCTGAGATTCTGCCCGGGCTTCTTTTCTCACTTTCTGAGACCCCCGATCCCGATCGGTCGGTCTTGAACTTCCAAAGATTTCTGAAGTCGGTCGATGATCGTGAGGCTCTTCTGAATACGCTGTCTCGAGAGCCGCGGGCAGTCGAGATTTTGCTCAGACTCTTTGTCGGCAGTCAATTTCTGACGGAGATTCTGGTCCGGCAACCCGATGCTCTTCAACGATTGACTGAGCACAAGCGGATGGCCGAATTTAAGAGTCGTGAAGAGTTCATCGAGCAGGGCCGAACGGCTTGTTTAAGTGCTCGCGATGTAAATGAACTTAAGTTATGGCTTAGAAGCTTTCAGCAATGGGAACTTCTCCGAATCGCTGCTTGCGACACGTTCGGGCTGATGGATCTCAGAACCGTCACGCGGCAGCTTTCTCTTCTCGCCGATGCGATCGTCCAGGTTTCTCTGGAAGGGCTCTCACAACTCGAAGGATACGATGTTGAACATATCGCGGTGATCGCATTCGGGAAGCTTGGAGGTGCCGAACTGAATTACAGTTCGGACATCGATCTAGTCTTCGTTTGTGATCGTCAGGCGGAGAAGTATTGGACACTCGGACAAAAGCTCATCAATGTTCTTTCAGAGTTCACCGATTTAGGGTTTCTCTACCGTGTCGATATGAGGCTTCGACCATGGGGAAGCTCCGGGCCGCTGGTCACGACGATTGACTCATACGTCGATTATTTTGAGCGGCACAGCCAGCTTTGGGAGCGCCAGGCTCTCCTTAAAGCTCGGACAATTGCTGGTCGCTATGCGCTTGGCGATGAACTTCTTGAGCGGCTGCAATTCACGTCTTTCGATGTCGACGCAGAAGCTGTCCGCCATTCCATTACCTCGGCGAAATCGAAAATCGAAAGCAAGATCAGCCAGCACGGCCGAAAGTTTGGTGAAGTAAAAAGTGGCCCGGGCGGAATACGCGATATCGAATTTCTCGTTCAGTCGCTGCAGCTCATTCATGGCAAATCAAAGCCGTTCATCCGCACTGGAGGAACGATTGAAGGTCTAATTCGGTTGTCTGAAGCGGATCTCATTCACGCTCAAGAGTATCGCACTTTGAGCACTGCTTACATGATGTTGCGCACCATCGAGCATTCGCTGCAGCTCATGCACAATCAGGCGGAACGATTTTTACCTGAATCCGGACGTGAGCTTTCCTACCTCGCCAGACGGCTCGATTTTCCGAACGAAGAGCTATTCCTGGAACAGTTTCGGCAACACACACAAGCAGTCTCACGCATCTTCCGCAAACATCTTTCCAACGGCCAGACTGAAGGAGATGTTGCCGGGATCACTGAAGATGTACATACAAAATCCGAAGCTGTCAGTTCAGGCAGCGATCGTTTCGATAATGTTCCTCCGTTGTCGACAATTCGCAGCTTGATACACGAGTTTCAGGACAGCGGAACAGTCGCGATTGAAATTCAACAGCAAGACTCAACGGGCTACGACATCTATCTATTGGCGAGCGACTTGCAGGTCAATCTGCCGACAATCTGTGGAATGCTCTTCTCCGAAGAATTCGATATCACTTCGGCCGATGTTGTCCCGCTCAACGAAGCACTTTCGAAGTCCGAGTTAAAAGACTTAAAGCTGAAGTCGGATGTGCAGTCAGGTTTGTTTGTTGCATCGTTCCGAATTGCCAGCACGCAGCTGCAAAGAACCGATGACGCGCAGCGTTTAAAAAACTTTCCCTCGCAGCTGAAGGAGTTAATTGAAGAAGGCCGCAACGATGACGGTCGGTCTGTTCAGAGTCTCCTCATTCGCAGGCTCGCGAAAACCATTCGCCAGCGACAAAGAGCGATGGATCCGATCCTCCCGGTTGAAGTGATCTTCGATCAGGATGAGAAGTCTAAGTCGACGATCCTCCAGATTCGCGCAGAGGATGTTCCTGGCTTCCTCTACGAATTAACGAGTGCAATTCACGCGAGTGGACTTCACATCGAAAGGATGGAAGTTCGCACACGAGGTCATCGAGTCTTTGATACGTTTTATGTCAGAGACGGGGCTGGTGGAAACCTGCTCGACGAAGAACGTCGCATGCAGCTTCGAGCGGCGGTTGTTCTCATCAAACATTTCACGCATCTGTTGCCACAAGCTCCACACCCGGCAGCTGCGCTGACTCACTTTCGGCAGTTGCTCGACAATCTCTTTCAGCAGCAAGATTGGTTGAATCAACTAAAGACACTCGAGAATCCGGAAGTCCTGTCGGCGATTACGCAACTTCTTGGAGTCAGTGATTTTCTTTGGGAGGACTTTCTCCGGATTCAACATGAAAATTTATTCCCGGTTGTGACTGACATTTCCGGATTGCAAGTTTCTTATCAGAAGAAAGATCTCGTCAACGAGTTAAATTATTTTCTATTGGCCGGTGACGATTCGCGGCGAATTGACATTCTGAATGAGTTCAAAGACCGGGCGATGATGCGCGTTGATATGCGGCACATTCTTGGGCTGCAAGATCGTTTCGGAATGTTTTCGCTCGAGCTGACAGCTGTCGCGGAGACTGTTGTCGCGTCGGCACTGGCCATGTGTGAAGAGGACTTGCAGCAAAGCTACGGATATCCTGTCGACGAAGCAGGAGTTCCGACTCGTCTCACCGTCTGTGCTTTGGGCAAGTGTGGCGGTCAGGAGTTAGGGTATGCTTCTGATATTGAATTAATGTTCATCTACGATTCGGAAGGACTCACGAACGGTCCCGATCAGATTTCGGCGATCGACTATTATCAACGCCTGATCCAAAAGTTTCAGAAGTCGATCTACTCACGCCAGAAGCGGATTTTTGAGATCGATCTGCGATTACGCCCTTACGGAAACGCTGGCAGCCTCGCTGTCTCTCGTGAAGCATTTGAAAAGTATTTCGGCCAGCATGGCCCCGCGTGGCCCTACGAACGTCAGGCGTTGGTCAAGCTGCGACCGATTGCCGGTAACGATGCTTTTGGAGAAGAGGTTGTTCATCTTCGTGACGAGCTCATTTATGACGGCGAACCTTTTGACATCGCCTCGATGCGGGCCATGCGCGAGAAGCAGATTCGACAACTCGTCCAGCCGGGAACGTTTCATGCAAAGCTGAGTCCCGGCGGTCTTGTCGATTGTGAATACTTCGTCCAGGGAATGCAGATGACATTCGGTCATCGACATCCAGCGATTCGACTTCCCAACACGCGTGAAGCGATGAAGGGCCTCGAACAAGTTGGCATTCTGACGTTCGAAGAACGGGTCAGCCTGCGGGATGCGTACCGATTTCTCAGACGACTCATTGATGCCATGAGAATCGTGCGTGGCGACGCCAGCGATCTCGCGATTCCGGCATTCGGAACCGATCAGTTCGAATTCCTGGCCCGTCGTTTAAATATGGAGAATCTGCAGCTTCACGAAGAGATTGAACGGCATACCTGTCAAGTTGTTGACATGGTGATCTCATTTGAAGACTTCATCGCCCGGTGACGGAAGTTACCTGTCGCGGGTTGTAGAGAGCAGTTTCGCGGCGGTCTGATCACTGCTGAACTCAGTGGGATTTCGTGAACTATCAGAAAACGCCGGCCAGGGAGTGACTCTGTCTGTCGATTCAACACTATTCGCGTTTTTTGCGTTAGCGAGCAATTCGTCCGGATACTGAGCCTGGAGGAAATCACGTCGTCCCCAGATTTCAGCGAGTTCGTCCTGATAAATCCGTACCCAGTCTTCTGAGTGTTTTTTCATCGTCGAAATTGTTGGGTGCTGGAGCCGACTGATGACGAACAATTCAGGATCGTGAAATGAGAGCGCGCGATCCGGAGAAATCGGTTCTGAATTCTTACTGCGATGACGTTTCCCTGGATAGTTCTCACCAAAAAAGAAGTCGAAGTAAACGTCGATCACTTCTTGTGGATAACACGTGCGGAATCGGCCATCAATTCCAACAGTCGAATTCAACTTTTCATGTGCAAAGAAGCCAATGGCGTATTGAGCCCAGTTGAAGGTCACAACTGTCCGACCTTCGAGGCGATGTTCAGAGAGAAATTGAAACGCCTGCACTGGGTATCGTGAATGGGGCACATTCAGAGTCCGAATTTTCGGCCAGAGCAAGCAACTCACCGCGATCAGCCACGTTGTTAAAACGACACTTGTGAGAGCGTTGGGGAATTTTGGATTCCAGCTCTCTTTCGGTCCACTCGGTTGGTTTTTAGCTGCTGCCAGTCGCTGTCGAATATCATTACGAAAGCTTTCCCCAATGGTATTCAGATCCGTTGAAAACCAGCTTGCCCAAGTGATCGCCAGAAGCGGTAAGTGGCGAATGTGTGTTGCCGATTGCCAGATGACCAGTGCGAGAACGATCCGCTTCGCCCAGTCCTTCAATGACGTTTTCGAAACGACAAACAGCATCGAAACGATCACCACCCAAAAGCCGACGACTTCAGGAGCGGCACTGAAAAGAGGTGTCGCTTCCCAGTCTTCGATCTCGGGGCGGGGGACTTCGAGGGCGTTCAACAACCAGAGGTGCAGATTCATTCCGTACGGGTTGAAGAGTGTTGCCATCCACACTGAAGACGCGACTCCAAGCAGACCTCCGACTGTTTTCCAGGGAAGATCTCGAAAGTTCGCCGCTGAACGCCAATTGGAAGCGAGTACGACGATCGCTTCGATTCCGAGAAATGCTGCGGAAACGCAAATGCCAGCGACAAAGCTGCCATGTGTATTCGCCCAAATTGCAGCGAGTGGAATTAATGCCAGCAGCCACCCGAATTGGATCGGTTGTCCCTCCTTTGGACGCATTGATTGATTCAGGCAGACAGCCATGACGGCGTACATGAGGTAGCCGAAAATCTGCGGTCGATAATGCCAATGAAATTTCAGCATGCACGCGACGGTAAGGCAGATCAATGCTGTGACGAATGGATGAACTCCCTGTGATCGCGCGTTCCACCAAAGTGTGCCGATTAGAGCCCAGCCGATGAGCAGTTTGCCGAATGTCAGTCCCAGGATTCCGATGCTGTCGTAAGCACCAGCCATTGCGAGTTCAGCGAGGTTTTCGTGGTTGATCCACCTTGTTCCGACTGAAGTGAAAGTCCAAGTCGCGGTTCGCGGAATTGTTCCAGTCGCGAGAATCTCCCGGCCGTATTGGACGTGTCCCCACAAATCCGGGTCAGCGAAGTCCATCGCCATGATCAGGCTGCACGAACCGAGAATCGCAAGCCCAAACAGCCAGCTCACAAGTGCATGCGGAGCGTCACTTGTTCGTACTTCGGGTGCTGATGAAGACGGCTGCATCGATTGAAGGGATGAGTTGGTTCGTTTTTGAGAGAGTCATGACTGGTCGTGTCAAAGTTAGCTCATGATTCTCAACGATGTTTCGACGTGTTGAAAAAAAACAACAGGCACACTCGCCAAAGCCATTCCGATCTGTCTCGCGCGGTCAGCGTCAGAACACGGCAAGAACTCCGGAGTGAAGCATGCAGCCCAGTTGACTTGCCCGTCGACTTGTATGGCATGCTCGCTTGAATGATGCTCGAAGGTGTCATCGACAGAGACGATCGATATACTTTCGTCCATTGGCATGGTGTCGCACTTCCGTATTGGCACGAAAAGATTTGAAGATTCAGGAGAGAATTCGAGATGGCAGTTGCTTCTATTGTACCGGGCGAAACACGGATTGGCTGGATTGGCACTGGAGTCATGGGCTCAAGCATGTGCGGCCATTTGATGGCCAAAGGGTTCTCAGCAACGGTCTACACTCGCTCGCGAGAGAAGGCGAAAGACCTGTTGGATCAAGGAGCGACCTGGGCTGATTCTCCGAAAGCTGTGGCTGAGAATTCCGACGTCATTTTTGCCATCGTGGGCTTCCCGTCAGATGTCCGCGAAGTCTTTCTCGGCGAAGACGGAGCACTCGCGGGTTCCAAGTCAGGCAATATTCTCGTCGATATGACAACCAGCGAGCCGTCGCTCGCTGTTGAAATCGCAGAACAGGCCAAAGAAAAAGGTGTTCACTCCGTCGATGCTCCAGTTTCTGGAGGAGATGTCGGAGCGAAGGAAGCGCGACTCTCGATCATGATCGGCGGAGAAGAAGACGTGGTGAACGCACTTCAGCCCGCTTGGGAAGCGATGGGGAAAACGATCGTCCATCAAGGACCAGCGGGAGCTGGTCAGCATACGAAGATGGTCAACCAGACACTCATCTCTTCGATGATGATTGGAGTTTGCGAGGCGCTACTCTATGGATACAAAGCCGGCCTCGATCTGGAAACCGTGATGAAATCAGTCTCGACCGGGGCTGCGGGAAGCTGGTCTCTTTCGAATCTTGGCCCACGCATTATGGCCAACAACTTCGATCCCGGATTCTTCGTTGAGCACTTCATCAAAGACATGGGGATCGCCCTGGCCGAAAGCCGTCGCATGGGGCTGTCGATGCCAGGTTTGGCGTTGGCGGAACAACTCTATCAATCGGTCAAAGCGAATGGCTGGGGCAAGAATGGAACTCACGCCCTGATGCTTGCTCTGGCGGATATGTCAGGCGTTGACTGGATCAATCGCAAGTAAGAGTTGGCAATCGGTTCTTCCCGGCGAAATCGATGTGACTTCGCCGGGAGCGACGCCCTGGCGTTCTGAAACAGGCAGAGACAATGGCTGGAAGACTTGCTTTTGCGCGAGTGATGAATTGGTTTGGACTCGTTTTTCTATTCGGGCCAACGCTCGCCTGGGGGCAAATCGGAGAGGTTTCGAACAAGGACGATGTGCATTTGTTTCTGCTGATTGGGCAGTCGAACATGGCTGGCCGCGGCAGAGTGATGCCATCCGATCAAGTCCCGCATCCTCGAGTCTTCATGTTCAACCAAGACAAGAAGTGGGTTCCAGCCATCGATCCCCTTCACTTCGACAAACCCAAGATTGCCGGAGTGGGGCTTGGGAAAACATTCGGGATCGAAATCGCCAAAGACAATCCGGAAATCACTGTCGGACTGATCCCGTGTGCTGTCGGCGGTTCTTCGATTACGACTTGGCAGCCTGGTGAACTCCACGAGTCAACAAACACTCATCCCTGGGATGATGCAATCGCCCGCGCGAAAGCTGCGCTCCAGTCCGGAACGTTGAAGGGCATCCTGTGGCATCAGGGGGAATCCGATTCCAACGAAGCTCGCAGCGATGCTTACCAGTCGGATCTTCAAGATCTGATTAAACGCGTTCGAAGTGAATTGGATGCTGAAGACGTTCCGTTTCTGATCGGTCAACTGGGCCAGTTTGAAGAGCGACCGTGGAACGAGTATCGACAACAGGTCGACGCCGCACATCGTTCCCAAGTTGAACTGCATGAGAAGATTGCGTTCGTTTCGTCGAATGGGTTAGAGCACAAGGGCGATGAAACGCACTTCGACACCGATTCGTATCGAGAGTTTGGTCGTCGATATGCGGATGCGTATCGGAAATTGACTGATCCCGATCGGCCGAACGTTTCGCAAATGCCGTTTCAGATTGAGCGGATCATTGCGCATGAGGGGTTCGACAAGCAGACCTGTTGGGTTCATGCCCGGGCTGGGACGATTCCTGCCGCAGACGAAGGTGGTTCTCCGTCAACGACTGAAGTTGTTCTGACGACGCAGCCTCTGGAGTTGACCGGGTCTGATGTCTTCCACGCAATCCACACAATGCGCTCGACGGACGGCGGAGTCACATGGACACCGCTCGTTCCAGATTCAGATTTCGAACGTGAACAATTGAGTGAAGGGATTGAGCAAACCGTTTGTGATTTCACTCCAGCGTGGCATGCAGCGACGAACACCTTGCTCGGAATTGGGCAAACGGTGGTCTATGAAGATAACCGCGTTAAGAAAGTTCGTACCCGCTTCACAGCTTACTCGGTCTTTGATCCGGAAACTGGAGATTGGTCCGCGTATCAGACTCTGAAACTACCCGATGAAGCCCGATTTCAGAATGCAGGATCGGGGTCAGCACAACGACTCGATTTGCCGAACGGAGACATTCTCGTTCCGATCTACTTCAAGGAGCCATCGCAAACACAATTGAGCTCAACGGTCTGTCGTTGTCGTTTTGATGGAACCGACCTGACTTACCTCGAACATGGCAGCGAGATGACGATCCCGATCAAGCGGGGGTTGTATGAGCCTTCGATCACTTCTTTCGATGGCGAGTTCTATCTGACGATGCGAAACGACGACGGGGCCTATGTCGCTGTTAGCAGTGACGGGCTGAATTACTCAGAGCCGGTGCCATGGCGTTTCGACGATGGAGAAGAACTCGGCAGCTACAACACTCAGGCTCACTGGGTTTCCCGTATGCAGGGGCTTTTCTTGGTTTACACTCGACGTGGCTTGAACAACGACCATGTATTTCGGCATCGGGCTCCGCTGGTCATCGCTCGTGTCGACCCGGAGACGCTCCGAGTCGTTCGAGACACGGAGCGGATTCTTATCCCGGAATATGGGGCGCGGCTCGGCAATTTTGGGGTCACAGAGGTGAGCGATGATGAAACGTGGGTGATTGTTGCGGAATGGATGCAGCCGGTTGGAGTCGAAAAGTATGGCAGCAACAACCGGATCTGGATTGCAAAACTCCTTTGGGATGCTGATTGATAACTCACGAACACGTTCCGCTTCACTTACAGTCCCTCACCACTTCCGTCGTGAAAGTGAATTCATCGATGACCACTGTATCGCTTCCACGGCGTGAAGAATGGCCCGATTTCCGTCATCACTGGTCTCTCGATCCGAATTGCGTCTACCTGAATCACGGTTCATTTGGTCCTTCGCCGATTTGCGTCCAAGAGCGGCGACGGTCGCTGATTGACGAACTCGAGTCACAGCCGATGTCGTTTCTGGTCCGAAAACTTCCGGACTACTTTCAGGAGTCAGCAACAGCACTCGCAGGATTTCTGCGATGCGAAGTCGACAGCATCGCGTTCGTTCCAAATGCGACGTCGGCGATGAATGTCGTCGCCCAGAATCTCGAGTTATCTCCCGATGACGAAGTTCTGCTGACGGATCATGAATACGGGGCAGTGGTCCGAATCTGGGGCCAGCGATGTGCTCGTAGCGGAGCGAAGACGACTCGCGTTCGACTTCCCGATTCGTTCGAAAACGATGACGAAATCGTCGAAGCGATCACCGCAGCGGTGACTCCCAAAACGAAAGTGCTCGTTGTCAGCCACGTTACCTCCGCGACTGGATTGATCCTTCCGATTGAAGAGATCTGCCGAGCAGCCAAGGAGCGTGGCCTCATTGTTGTCGTTGATGGTCCACACGCGCCAGCGATGGTGAAAGTGAATTTGAGAGAACTCGACTGCGATTTTTACTGTGCCAGCTGTCACAAGTGGATGAGTGCCGCATTCGGATCGGGGTTCCTGTACGTTCGTCGAAGGTACAAGCAGGGGCTGATGCCGAGTGTGACGAGTTGGGGGCGGAGCCTTGATGGAAGAGATTTCAATTGGCGAGACGAGTTTCACTGGCCAGGGACCGTCGATCCGACGACGTACTTGACGGTAGGGACAGCCATCTCTTTTCTTGAAGAAATTGGACTTCCGAGATTTCGTGAACTGACGCATTCCCTCGCTCAGTATGCCCGTTCCCGTCTCCTCGAACTGACCGATCGCAGCCCGCTGTCGACAGATACCAATCAATACTACGGATCCATGGTAGCTGTCCCGCTCGATGTTCCGATTCCTGACAATCTGAAGCCCGGCGAACCGCATCCGCTGCAGCTGTGGCTCGCGAGTCAGGGTGTCGAAACGCTCTTCGTGGATTGGAAAGGAGAGTGTCATCTGCGGGTCTCCTGCCATTTGTATAACTCTCCGGAGCAGATCGACCGGCTGATCGAATTGCTTCTCGAATCGAAGATGCTGCAATCACGTGGCGATTGAGGGACCTTTCCCGCAATTTCGCTGAGAGGAAACCTGCGTCGCTCTTTCCAACCTCAAGTGTTGGACATACGATTGTGGATTCGTTTTCTCACGTACCTATCAATGTTTGCTGAAATGTCTATTCCTAAAGTCGCGATCGTTGGACGTCCGAACGTCGGTAAAAGTTCGATTATGAACTGGCAGGCCGGTAAGCTTGTTTCCGTGGTCGACGCGACCGCTGGAGTGACGCGCGATCGTGTCGAATACCTGATGCATCACAAGGATCGGTATTTCGAGCTTGTCGACACCGGTGGAATTGGGATCGTCGATTCCGACGACCTCAGCGATGACATCGAAAAACAGATCGATTTTGCGCTTCAGGAAGCAGATTTGATTCTGTTCGTTGTCGATGGCCAGACCGGTTTGACAGCACTCGACAAACTCGTTTCGGAGCGTCTGCGCAAGATCGATGTTCCCAAGCTGGTGGTGGTGAATAAGTGCGATTCCATCAAGACCGACTTAGAGATGTTCGAGTTTGAAGGAATCGCCGATGGGCCGATGATTCAGACAAGTGTGAAAGGAAGCCGGCATCGTAAGGAGTTGATGGACAAAGTTGTCGAACTCCTGCCGGAAGCGGACGACAACGAAGTCGAGCAGGGAACGCGCTCCTCGGAAGTTCCCGAGCTGAAACTTGCGATCGTCGGAAGACGGAATGTCGGCAAGAGCACGTTCATCAATGCGCTTGCGGAAACCGACCGGATGATCGTCAGTGAAATCGCCGGGACGACACGCGACAGCGTGGACATTCGCTTCGAACTCGACGAAAAGGCATTCGTTGCCATCGATACTCCGGGGGTTCGCAAGAAGAAAAGTCTGGCCAACGATATTGAGTTCTATGGTCTCGTTCGTGCTCAAAAGAGTATTCGACGAGCCAATGTCGTGATGATGTTTTTCGACGCCAGTCAGCGGATTTCCCGTGTCGACAAACAACTCGTCGACGAGATTCTTGAGCGCACAAAACCATGCATCTTCGTCGTGAACAAATGGGATCTCGGGCTGGATGAAGACATGACCAGCGAGAAGTGGGCTGAGTACCTCTTCGCAACATTTTCCAGCTTGAGGCATGTTCCGGTCGCGTTTATCACCGCCCGCGACGGGAAGAACATCAAACAACTCGTCAACCTCGCCCAGACAATCTACAAGCAGTCGCGAATGCGCGTCTCCACCGGGCAGTTGAATCGAGTCGTCGATGAAGCTTACAAGAGCAACCCGCCCAAGTATCAGGCGAATCGCCGAGGTAAGATTTTCTTTGCCACACAGGTTGCGACCGAGCCTCCAACGATCGTTCTGAAAGTGAACGATCCCAAACTCTTTGACAAGAGCTGGAAGCGGTTCCTGATGGGGTACATGCGGGAGTCATTGCCGTTTAAGGAAGTCCCGATTCGGCTTTATTTCCGCGGTAAAACCGGCAAAGACGAAGAGTAATTCGTTGGTGCTTTGAAACTCTCCGAACCTCACTTGAAGTGAGAAGCAAAGTCCAGATCGTCTCACCAGAGAAGCTTACATATTCAGCTGAACCAAGAGCGTTTTTCTTCGATCGGCTGATCATCAGTCTTGTGTCACAATCTGAATCGCATATTTGGTGCTCCGTCGAATGACGCAATTGACTTTGCGGCTGCGACGAGATTGTTGATCACTCTTTCGAATGACTTGCTCTTGGTCAGACCTTTCACGAGAATTGGGGTCGTGCGTGGCATCGAAGAGCATGCCTGCGAAGCCATTTTGATTTCATGCTGAAATCAAGGATCTTCGGAAGGGTGCAATGAACTCTATTACCGTCCGATCAGGTGGGTCTGATCGACAGCGATCGAAGTACGTCCATCGGCATCTTGTCTCAGGGCCGGGATGCGTTGGTGCTTCGGGAGCGGTCTTGCGCGGGCAGTTCGAGTTCTCAGGGATGCGGGTCCAATCTTCAGCGTTTCGATTTTCTTCTCCGAAAATTCTGCTGCACAGTATTCAGCCGATTTTCGCCAAAACTCTTGTCGTCCCACTTCGGGATGAATCGTTGGCAACTCCGTCACGACAGGTTGCCAAACGAACCAACAGCAAGTGTTTTGGAGGTCTGTCCCGTGACGAAATTATCGAGCGCAACACTGGCTCCACCCAAATCGATCAAAGCGACGAAAAAGTCTCCGTGGTCGTCCATCGACAAGAAACTGCCAGCTGGTGATTGGAATTCCCGAGGAAGAAACATCATGAGTGGAAGCTCGATCAAGTGTCCCCGTTGTCTCGCGGTCTTGAAGCTGAAAGCAGAGGTCTCGCCAGACCGCGAGGTCACTTGTCCGAAGTGTCGACAAAAGTTCCGGATGGGGGCTGTCGCTGCGGGGATTTCAGCGGCAGGGAAAAGTCCAGACGAGAAAGTTTCAGCATCAGCGACAGATCCGACGACTAAAGATCAACAACAACTCGAGAACCAGACAGCTGAGAATTCCACCGCGGAAGCCGGCAACCCCCAAGAAGGTGAAAACTCTCCGCAACCTGTCGGAGGAGCAGGCCCTGTCAAACTCGTTGGTGCTGTCGTCGTGACAGCCATTCTCGCTCTGGGGGCTGGATATTTTCTCTTCGGTCCCAAGTCAGATGTTGTCAACAACAATAAAGTACCGTCACGAGTCCCAGGAGGAGATGACACTCCAGGCGGCGGTGACGATGGTGGAGTCAGTAGCGGTAGTGGTTCCGGCAGCGGAGGAACGACTGATCCGGTGGAGCAACCTGGTTCAGAATCTGGAGACTCCGATCGAACCGTGAATCAACTCGTTGAAGTCGAGCAGGAATCGATTCCGACTCCTGCGTCGAGAAATCAGTTCGTTGGACACAGTGAAGATGTCTGGGCCATTGCCATCTCTCCCAATGAAACACGTCTGGCGACTGCGAGTCCTAACGAACTCATCGTCTGGAACGTGAATTCGCGGAAACCATTGATGAAGTGGGAGGCCCCTGAAAAATCTGAAAACGATCTCAGGTGGATCTCGCTGCTTTTTTCTCCTGATGAAAAAGTTCTGGCTGAACTCATCAAGGATGAATATCGAACGGGGTGGTCGTATCCCGCGCAGCTGCGTCTGTGGAATCTCCACACAGGGGAACAACTTGCCACCTTTCCGGTGCAATCGTTTGAAAGCACCAATATCACTTCATCGAGTGTTCAGGGGCGAAAGGCTCCACTTCCTGTTGTTTTCGATTCTTCGTCGAAAAGAATCTTTGCTGTTTCGAGTGATCGAAAGATTCTGCTGATTGATTGTCAGTCCGGAAAAGTGACCCGCACCATTGATGCAGCCTCACAGTTTTCGAATGTCGAGGAAAACTCCCCGCTGCAAATTGCAGTCGCTCCAGATGGATCAAAGATTGCTGCGGTGCATGGAACCGATCAAGTGGTCGTCTGGGATTTACGAAATGCGGACGATCGAGCTGAGGTTGTCACAGGTTCTGCACGCGAATTGGCGAATGTAATCTTTTCCCCGAATGGGGCAAAGTTAATGGTCGGAGGAGACCGGCTTGAGTTCTGGAACATCCTCCCCAATGGAGACCTCTCTCGCGGGGCGACTCAACCTCACACTGTGGAAGGAGAAATCTGCAATCATCCAGAGCGGAATTCGATTGTTGGACACTTCAAGTTCAATTCTAAAAGGCAGGTGAACGAGCTGTCCTGGGACGGTCAGAGTCCGGCGTTCTCTCCTTCCGGACCAGATGGAGACGGCTACCACTTTGAGTCACTCGAAGGTGGTCGATTCACTCAGTTGACCGAGACAGCCATTGGATTGATTGATGATCAGCACCTGAACGTTGTCGACTGGCGACCAGTTTCTGGACTTCAATTTTCTGCAGTCGCTCCCTCCGGACGCTTTGTGGTCTATTCCAAGTATGCCGAGAATAATTCTGCGGAATCATCGACACCGCAGCCCATTGAAATTGTTGAATGGCAGCCCGAAACCGAGTTGGTCACAGAGCCAATTCGCAAGATTCCAGCTTGGCCGGGAGAGGAAGAGAATCGCAATGGAGACGAAAAGAAACTGCTGGGGTTTAACCACTCCAATGTGTGGAGCGTTTTTGAAGAAGATGCACCCGCTGAGAAAGGGGAGATGAATCGAGTCGTGATCTGGCATCCAGCGTCACCGACACCATTCGCCATTCCTGCGCAGGACATACGTCCGGAAAGTGTTTACGGCTCAAGAGACGGACAGAAACTGCTTGCTTATAAGATCGAGAAGTCTGGGAAAAATGAGAGATTTCTCATTGATTGGTTCGATGTCGGAGCCCCGAAAGCATCAGCCAGACGATTGGCAATTCCCCGGCTGTCGTACAACAACCAAATCGGCTGGCAAGAATTGCGGTGCCTCGACATTTCTGATGATGGAAAATTTGCAGCATTCTATCGTCATAGGGATCAGGCTCTTGGAGCTGGGCAAAAGCAGTCCAACCAAATTTCTGAACAACAAATCGTTGTCATCAATCTCGATGATCCGAATTCGACCAAGACTGTCTGGAAAGATGACATCAAGAATGTTCAAGTTGGAAAACGATTTGCACGCTTCTCACCTGATGGGAGTCGCATCGCACTCATGATTGAAGGGATCGTTCGCTCAGACTCCGGATATGAACACCAAGGTGAGTATCAACTCCATATTGCGAATCTCAAAGACGATCAGAGTCAGGTGACCGACCTGTTTCCGTTTGCCGAGAGGCAGTCACTGACGTGGTCATCAGATGGGCAATATCTGCTGGCTAAAGAAACCGGGCGACCGACGGTGAATCTCGCTGCACGGCTCTGGGAGGTGAAATCGATCGGAGAACCTAATGTCAGCGGTCGTTCGTATCCGCATGTTGTGAACGCGATCATCCATCCCGACTGTCAACATCTTCTAACGATTGATCAAGGCACCAATGATGGTAGTCGACCGGGAGAGGTTGTCGCTTGGGATCTTTCGAATGGCCAGAAAAGTTGGAGCTATTCATTGAAAGATGCGGGAGTTGTTCCCGTTCCGACATTCAATGGCCGACATGAGTGGGTAGTCTCGCACATGGAACTTTCTCCGGATGGGACTTCGCTGGCATTGGCGATTGGAGAACACCTGGTCTTGATTGATCCGAAGACGGGCGATCGTCAACGACTGATCGAAGTCCATGCTCATCGGCAGGGAGGTTACAACTATAAAGTCAATAACGAGATCGTCGATTTTAAGTTCTCAGCGGGTGGAGATCAGATTGTCTCGATCGCTGAGAATGGAGCGATGTTCGTTAGTGCGACCGGAATCGAGCCGATCGAAGCTCCAGCGGCCGCAGTCGAAGAAGCTGTCGAATAGTGGCCGTTCACTCATTCGAGGAACTGAACCCTGTGTGAATAGGTCGTTGTTCGAAATGAGCGGAAGTCGGTTGACCAGCCAATTGCCCGGTCCTAGCGAGTCCAAGTTTGATTGGTTAGGATCAGGTTGTTTGGCTGGTCTCTTCTTCTGTAGCAGCGTGAATCGCTGTTGCTGTATCGAAGTCGTAGAAAACCTCTCTAGAGCAAGTTGCTCTTTCCTGTGCACTCGCTTGGACTCTTTCATCAGATCAATGGCTGAGTTTGCTCGTGCGAGTGAGTGCACACCAAATCAGAAAATTCTCTAATGCCGACTCCTCGCGAATCTTTTCAGCAACTCTCCAAAGCGATGAATGCAGCTGTGATCGGTCAGGAAGCAGTCGTCGAGCGGCTGTTGATCGCACTCCTGGCGAATGGAAACGTCCTCATGGAAGGGCTTCCAGGAACGGCCAAGACTCGCTCCATTAAGACACTGGCGACGTTGATCAACGGTCAGTTTCAGCGCGTTCAGTTCACTCCCGATTTGTTGCCGTCAGACGTCACCGGCTCGGAGATTTACATTGAACAGACGGGTGAGTTCGAGTTTCAGGAAGGACCGATTTTCGGGAACCTGATTCTGACCGACGAGATCAATCGCGCACCTGCGAAGGTTCAGGCAGCTCTGCTCGAAGCAATGGAGGAGCGACAAGTCACCGTCGCGGGGAAGACACATAAGCTTCCCGATCTATTTCTCGTGCTGGCAACACAGAATCCAATCGAACAGGAAGGGACTTATCCGCTTCCCGAAGCACAGATGGACCGCTTTCTGCTTTATGTTCAAGTCCCGTATCCGGCAGGCGAGAATGAACTTTCGATTCTGCGACTTGTCCGCAAAGAGAACGCCGGAAAAGCAGACAGTCCTCCCGATCCGATATCCGAAGAGGTCATCTTTCAAGCCCGTCAGGAAGTTCACGATGTGCGAGTGGCGGAGTCGGTCGAGGAATATATCGTCAATCTCATCGTCGCGACACGAAATCCAGAACTCTATGGCGATGAACTGAAGACGTGGATCGAGATCGGGGCCAGCCCGCGTGGAACGATCGCTCTTGATGCTGCGTCGCGTGCGCGAGCGTGGCTGCAAGGCAAGGACTTTGTCACTCCGGAAGATGTTCAAGCGGTCGCCCCAGCATGTCTGGCCCATCGAGTTCACTTGTCCTATGAAGCGGAAGCACTCGGGAAAACGCGAGAGGATGTGATTCAGGCAATTCTTGATCAAGTCGCTGTCAGTTAGGGATTGAGATGCCGGAATCGAAGCGGACGTCAACTGTTCACGCGACGCTGGAGCAACTCGTGCGTTTGCAGCACGAAGCGAAAGGATTTTCGCTGTTACCTCGTCAACCGGTGACAAGTCTTCTCAGTGGGCGACATGGTTCGCGTCTTCGAGGTCGCGGGTTGTCCTTCGAGGAACTTCGAGAATATCGCCCGGGAGATGACATTCGCTCAATGGATTGGAAAGCGACCGCGAGGCTGCGAAAGCCACACGTTCGCGTGTTCACCGAAGATCGCGAACGTCCGGTCTTAATGCTCGTCGACCAGCGTTCGAACATGTTCTTCGGAAGTGCTCGTGCCACGAAAGCAACAACGGCAGCCGAACTCGCAGCGTTGTGTGCGTGGCGAACGCTCGATGTTGGTGATCGCGTGGGGGCAATCCTTTTTAACGACCATGATTTCGTCGAGATTGCTCCCCGTCGAAGTCGTAAGAGCGTGTTGCGAATCTGTCACGAGATGGTTGCCATGAACCAGCAACTCGACGCTTCGCAGCAAAGCTCGCATGCCAATGGACTGAATCTTGCCTTGCGGCGAGCGGTCAACGTTGCGACTCACGATTTTCTGATCGTGATCATCACAGACTACGACGGCGATGATGACACAACGCGTCAACTGGTCATGAAGCTCGCTCGACACAACGATGTTCTGGCAGCTTTGATTTATGATCCGCTCGGAATTCGTCTCCCGGTCAGCGGTCAGATGGACGCCACAGATGGAGAAACCTGGCTGAACGTTCCGACCGGAGCGAAATTTCAGGATCGGTATCAGCAATTGTTTCAGGAGCGATGCGATCAATTACGGAAACGGTTGGGGGCGCTTCGAATCCCGATTCTGCCGATCTGCACGCATGACCCGGTTTCGGAACAAGTTCTCACTGCTTTGGGTCAACGATGATGAAGACTGATCCAGCTAGCCTTTCCAACCTCCGCGACATCGTCGCGCAAGAGCCTGTTTCGTGGTGGCCGCTCGCTCCCGGTTGGTGGGTTGTGTTGGGGCTCTGTGTGTTCGGGCTGGCTGTCTGGGCTTATCGAGTTTTCAGACAGTGGAGGGCGAACGCTTATCGAAGAGAAGCCATTGCGCTCATTGAAGATGCTCGCTCTGCTGCGGAAGTGGCATCAGTCCTGAAACGCACCTCCTTGAGTGCCTTCCCACGTCAAAACGTCGCCAAACTGTCTGGAACTGAATGGTGTGACTGGTTGATTCGAACCGGTCAACTTGAGATGAACGCAACCGTCAGAGAATCACTCACCGAAGCTTTGTATTCAGGGAACGAAAAAGATGGACTGTTAGAGCTAAAAAGCTTCGCGACGAATTGGACAAATCGCCACACTTCAATTGAAGAGGAAGTGTGATGTTAGCGTTCGATTATCCGTGGATGTTTGCCGCTTCGGTTCTTCCGATTCTGGTGCATTACTTCCTTCCGGGAAGAGTCGAAGTTCGACCTGCAGTGCGTATTCCGTTTCTGTCTCGCATTCAAGGGGCAGGGGGCGGAGGCGAAGTTGTCCGAACTTCCGGGAAGGGTCTTTCCCTGATTGTGCGAAGCCTGATCTGGATATTGGTTGTCGTTGCGCTGGCCCGACCACAGTGGTATGAGAAGCCGATCGAACGCACTCTCCCGACTCGAGATTTACTGCTGTTGATCGATCTTTCCGCATCGATGGATCAGAAAGACTTCACCAACGAATCGGGGCAGACAGTCGATCGATTGACAGCTGTGAAGGGGGTTCTGGACGAGTTTCTGGAAGACCGCCAAGGAGATCGTGTTGGTTTGGTGGTCTTCGGAGACGCTCCGTTCTTGCAGGTTCCATTCACCACGGATCTGGAGTTGTGTCGACAACTCACGGACGAGACCGCTGTCGGAATGGCTGGTCCGAAAACTGCTTTCGGAGACGCGATCGGATTGGGAATTCAACTCTTTTCAGAAAGCGATGCACCCGCCAAAACCATCATTGCTCTGACCGATGGCAACGACACTGGCAGTCAAGTTCCTCCTCCCGAAGCAGCCAGAGTCGCCCGTGATCGCGGGATCACTATTTATACAGTCGCTATGGGAAATCCTGAGACCGTCGGCGAAGAACGACTCGATCAGGAAACGCTTCGCGAAGTTTCAAAGGTTGCTGGTGGAGAGTACTTTCTCGCTTTAAATCGGGATGAACTCTCAAAAATCTATCAACGGCTCGATGAGATTGAAACGACGGAAGTGAAGACCGTCAGTTATCGTCCAAGACGTGACCTTTATTACGTTCCGTTAGCTATTGCAGTGCTGCTCGGAGTCGCTTCGGTTCTGTGGTCTTTCCGATCTCAGCGTAGCTCTGCGGAGGCCACCAAAATCAAACAGAGGCTCCGCGTGAATGCCCGGACCTTCGAACTGGAGGCCGTCGACTCGTGATTTTTCATTTCTTAAGACCTTGGTGGCTGCTGTTGCTTCCGATTGTTGTGGCCCTTTGGTGGCGGCGGCAGCATTGGCTCAATCCGACCGGTGGTTGGAGAGCGTTGATGGAGCCACAATTTGTCGATGCACTCACGATAGGCCATCAACAGCAACGTAATTGGTCACACCTCGCACTTTTATTATGTGGGGTCCTGGCCGTGATTTCTGTGGCTGGCCCAACCTGGAGTTTGGAGCCGAGCCCATTTTCTGACGATGTCGTGCCAGTAATGTTGGTTCTCAAAGCGAGTGAATCAATGTCGCTGACTGATCTGATGCCAAGTCGAATGGAACGGGCACAACTGAAAATCGTGGACTTCTCGAAGCAGCGAAGCGGGCAACCACTCGGGCTCATCGCCTATGCCGGTTCGGCGCATCTCGTCTTACCTCCGACGAAAGACACGAGTGTTTTGTCGACGATGGCTTCTGAAATCTCGCCCGAAATTCTCCCGAAGCCGGGAGAGGATGTGATCCAAGCAATCAAGCTGGCCGATCGGACCCTGGAGAACGTCGGAGGAACGATCGTGATCGTCGCAGACGCGATTTCGAAGTACGCCCCGGAGGACGTTTCCGAGTTTCGAAAGTCTTCAGCGAACCGGGTGATCGTGTGGGCAATCGCTCGAGAACAAACTCCCGAGCTCGATTCCATTCGAACGTTCGCCCGCGAGATTGACGCTAGCGTTGTTGTCATGTCGTCTGATCAGACTGATGCGGAGTCTCTCGTGCGAATGACAGCCAGAAAACCAGTTGCGGTCGCAGAAAAGCAAGATGGAGCACGGTGGCAGGAAGCGGGCTGGTGGCTCGTTCCGTTTGTTGCTTTATCGCTGCTCACAACCTTTCGCCGTGAGGAGTTCATTCATCCGAAAGGGGAGACATTGTGAAAGCGCTGGCCATCACTCTCTTCGTTTTCGCCTTTTCATGGATCGGATTCTGGTTGACTCCCGATCAGCAGGGGCAACGGCTCTTCAATCACGAGAAATTCGCGGACGCAGCTGTGACGTTTCGAGACCCGATGCGTCGAGGCGAGGCATGGTTTCGAGCGGGTGAGTTTGAGAAAGCCGAACAGGAGTTTGCTCGCGTGGCGACATCCGATGCAGAGTACAATCGCGGAAACTGTCTTGTCATGAGAGGCAAGTACGAAGCAGCGATCAAGCGATATGATCGTGCTTTGGAGTTGAGTCCTGACCGTGAAGATGCGAAGACCAATCGAGCGATTGCGGTTGCCCGCGCGAAACGTGTCGAGCAGGAGGGAGGAGACTTAGGAGATCAGCAACTCGGGGCGGATAAAATCGTCTTCGATAAGAAGAAGTCCGGTGGACAGGAAACGACTGTCGACGATCAAAAGCCGATTTCTAACTCAGAGATGCAGGCCCTTTGGCTTCGAAGAGTTCAGACTCAACCTTCTCAATTCCTTCAAGCGAAATTCTCCTATCAATTGGCTCGTGAATCAGCCGGGGAGGCGGACGAGTGACTCGCATCGCTGTGCTCGTGTATTCGGTCTTGCTGTGTCCTCTCTCGTTGTGGAGTGCGGAAACCATTCAAGTTGAGATGGGAAAAGAATCAGCTTGGATGGGGCAGGGCGTTCCACTGATTGTCACATTGTATTCTCCAGGCCCCTTCAGCTCCGCCGCAGCTTTCGATCTTCCGGAATTGCCATCCACGGTCATTCTGAAGATGGGAAACCCTGTTGTTGGAAGTGAAGATGTTGACGGCGAATCGTTGCTGACCCAGCGACACGAATTCGCAATATTCACTCAACAAGCCGGAAAGATCACCGTTCCCTCGTTTCGAGTCCGCTACTCGAGTAAGCCGTCGTTCACAGGGAAGTCTGAAGATCATTCTGTTCAGACGTCGCCGGTTTCTTTTGAATCAAAACGCCCACCCGGTGCTGAACCGGGTGAAATTGTGATCTCAGTTCCGAAACTGGAATTCACTCAGTCCTGGTCACTCGACGAGCAACAGGAGTTGGCCCCGGGAGACGTCCTTCAGCGAACAATGGTCCGACGTGCAGAAGGAGTGACGGCAATGCTGATGCCTCCTATTTCTATGGACCTGCCCGATGGAGTGCGGACGTATCCGAGTGCTCCAAAAGTCGTCGACACCGTCGAGCGTGGAGTCGCGAAGGCAGAGCGGACCGACAGTGTGAAGCTTCAGTTTGAGCAACCCGGCACATACACGATTCCCGATGTTGAGGTGCGATGGTGGAATCCAGACGACGAAGTCTTCGAAAGTAAAACGCTCCCCGGAAGAACTGCTTCTGTGAGCGGAACTATTTCTGCTGACACCTCATCCCCTGCTTCGACAAACACAGGGGGGGCGAGGCACTTCGCTTTGTACTTCGCTGCAGCTGCGACGGTCCTAATCACACTTTACTTTGTGTTCAGTAAGAATCTTCAACACGCATTCAATACATACTTCAATGACCCTCAGAAGCAAGTTCCGAGAAGACTCAAAGATGCGTGTCAAAACAATGATGCAAAGGCAGCTTATCAGGCTTGGATCGAGTGGATGCGAGTCCATCCGCACCTCGGCAGTGAGGAGAGTGATGGTTCAACGCAAAGAGAACGCCTTGCGGGTGAAGCTTCAAAGATGATCGGCGATCTCGAGTTTCGCTTATATGGAGGTGGCGATCCGAACACGTGGAACGGACAGCCACTCTGGAAAATTGTATCGCAGCTGTCGCGAGCTGATCATCAGCAAATGATTCACGCCAAGCACGCTTCCCATCGGGATCTGGCAGACTTGAATCCGGCACCGATCGCGAAGGCGTAGGGGAGTGACTCGTTCAGAGTTTATCGCTCGTCTTGCGAAACCGTGATGCGATTGAGTGCGGGGTTCCACTCAGGGACGATCGAGAATCGGTCGACGTCCATCGCTCGCTTGATATCTTCATCAAGGCCCAGCTTGCGCAGGTTTGTTCCGCCGAGGCTTCCGAACATCGCGGAATGAAACGCGTCTGTTCCGATTCGATGTGACCGGTAGAAGTCGACCGCCATCTGCGATTCGACAGAGCTCAGTTCAAACTGACCTTCACTCTCTGTCAAAAGGCGATCGGCGACTGCTCCCGCGAAGAGAATATCTTCAGCGGTAAGCTGGCGGTTAGTTCCGGCACAGACAAGATGGACCGGAAGCTGAAAGCTGATGAGTGATTCAACAATCGCGGACAAGTTTGTGAAAGAACCGATCAGAATCCGTTCGGCTTGAGAACATTTCTGAAGCGCGAAAGTTCCGTTCGTCGTCGTAAAGATGACCGTCTTTCCTGTCACACGTTCAGGTGTGTAGGAAAAAGGCGAGTTGTCCAGATCGAAGCCTTCGATCGTCACACTCTCGCGTTCACCGCCCAGAAGTCGATCCTCGACGGGCAGTTCTTTGGCCACCTCCCATGCTTGCTCCACTTGCTCGGTCGGAATGACTGCACTGGCTCCGTGAGCGAGGGCGTGAGTGATTGTCGTCGAAGCGCGAAGCACATCGATGACAACAGCACTGCGTCCGCGCAACGAGAGCGGGTCGAACAGCATGGGCAACATTGAAACGGAAACAGGGATCATTTCCGGAGTTTAACAGGCAGGCAATAGAAACGAAGCGAGTGAAGAAGTTTTGGTTGCGGTTAGGGCAGGGAATGAGTCATAGGGGACAAGTGCGGAAAGTCATTTCTTCCCAGCGAGGGTTTGAGCAATCGATGATGGATTCTTTGCTCGTAGGAATTCGGTGCTGATGAGCACTTCGGTCCAAGATCGTACCAACAGACTTTAAGGCAGGTTTGTGGAGTCTGTGTTTCAACGAGTCCGCAAAGTCTTCGTTCAACAAGCGTCGTGGAAACCGAGTTGATTCGAAGCCATCGGAATCACTCTAAATCACTTCGATGTTGTTGAGCAAAGCGACATCGCGGAACTGTTCGCGACAAACTTGCGTTGCGAGCTGTTTGGCAAAGTAAGTGTTCGTCTCGCCAAGAAGCACAATCGAATCGCCGAGAGACTCGATCGTCAGGTTTCGAATGCGGCCAGCGGCTCGCGAGCTGACTCGTCTCTCCAGATCGAAGAGTCTTCCGACAGCGATCATGATCGCTGTGTCTTTTTGCGCAGATGGGTTCATGACCGAATCCTCCATGTCTTGTTCTCCTTCCTCCGTTTGGGAGTCAGAGAACTGGTTCAACAAACCAGGAATATGACTTTGATTCTCGAGCCCGTTTTACTCTCACAAACCATTCATTGGACGGACTCAGAAAACTCACATTCCTCAACGCCCATTAAAGTATCAAAACCGGTTGATGAATGCGACGGGTTTTCGGGGAATCCGTTTTTTGAGACCTGTTTGCGAGCGCCGATTCTCAATTTCAAATCGACTCATCTCAATTTACTTGCAATTGTTTGGCGATGATGTAAGATGAAAGACAATATCAGTGAATTCTGATATGCGGATCGACCTTCCGCTGCCACGGAACTCAGGGTAAGCAACACTCAACCTATTTCGGTTGCCCACCTCTTTCGTTGTCACCGTCTGACACCTGAGTTTTCTCACCTGGCAGCACGAACGAACTAGGTTCCCTCCAGAGTGTTAGACGCCATGCTCCAACGAACCCTTTTCTCCGTTGCGTTCAGTCTCTTCATCGCAACTTCTGTTTCCACCCTCAGTGCAGATCCGGTGAGCTTTCACAAGCAAATCCGACCGATCTTTCAACTGCATTGCCAAGGATGCCATCAGCCTGCCAAAAAAGGTGGGGATTTTGTGATGACTTCGTTCTCCAATCTGCTTGAAGCGGGGGAGAGTGGAGAAGCTGCCATTGTTCCAGGAGATCCTGAAGCGAGTTATTTGCTTGATCAAATCACTCCTGAGGATGGAGAAGCTATGATGCCGAAAGGCAAGCCTCCTCTTTCGGAAGTGGAAGTTGAACTCATTCGACTATGGATTGAACAAGGAGCGAATGACGATTCGCCAGTTCAGCAGAGTCGGATCTATGATGCCGAACATCCGCCTGTTTATCGTCGTGCACCAGTTGTTACTTCGCTTGACTTTTCTCCAAATGGAGAGCTGCTTGCGGTCGCTGGATTTCATGAAGTCCTGCTTCGATCCGGTGATGGAAGTGAGCTGGTTGGCCGCTTGATCGGGATGGCAGAACGCATTGAATCGATTGCGTTTTCACCCGACGGGTCTCAACTGGCGGTCGCTGGTGGTCAGCCTGGTCGATCCGGGGAAGTTCAGATTTGGAACATCGAAGATCGAAGCCTCTCGCTATCGATTCCGATTACATCGGACACGCTTTACGGCATCAGTTGGTCACCGCAAGGCGACATTGTCGTCGTTGGCTGTCACGACAACATTGTTCGAGGCTTTGATTCCGTTTCCGGAAAGCAGGTCTTCTTCAACGGGGCTCACGATGATTGGCCGCTGGGAACGGTCTTTTCCAAGAACGGAACTCACATCGTTTCCGTCGGTCGCGATATGTCGACAAAGCTCTATGAGTTTGACACAGCACGCTTCGTCGACAATGTCACCTCAATTACTCCCGGTGCTCTTAAAGGGGGGTTGGCATCTGTCGCCCGACGTCCCGACCGGGATGAAATCGCCGTCGCTGGTGCGGATGGGATTCCTCGTGTTTACCGCATGGATCGCGTCACAAAACGTGTGATTGGTGATGATGCAAATCTGTTGCGGCGATTCTCGGAGATGGAAGGTCGTCTCTACGCAATCGAGTATTCCCCGGACGGAAGACGAATCGCCTGTGGATCGAGTTTGAATGGCATAGGTCAGGTCTATACGTTCTCGACAGACTTTGATTTTGAAATGCCGGAAGAGATCAAGCCGATCGTTGAAACGGTCGTGACGAACCAAAACCCTGAGCAGAAAAAGACTCTCGAGGATTACGTCACGCAGGACACTGCTCCGCTCACGGAAACTGATTTGCCGACGGGCATTTACGCACTGGATTATCATCCGAACGGAACTGTCATCGTCGCGGCTGGAGGAGATGGAATTCTCTGGTTCATCGACCCGCAGTCAGGTGATGTGGTTCGAGAAGTCTTGCCAGTCGAAATCGCAAGTGATGAGATTGTTGAAGCCCGAGATGTCGAAGCCCAGCGTGCAATCGATGACTCGCTTGTTGGCGAAGAGTCGCTGCCTGCTGGTGAGTCCGTTGTCGAACTGAGTGTCAGCCCTGAAGCTGTCTCGCTTGCTGAGGGAGATGATTACGTTCAGTTACTCGTGACTGGCCGTTTGAAATCTGGAGGAGCGATCGATCTCACACGCATGGCGAACGTTCAATCCGACTCGGACAAAATTCTCGTGTCGCCTCTCAAGAGGGTGAAAAGTCTCGCAGCAGAATCCGGGGAGTTGCGAGTTACGTTTGGAGACCTGCAAGCAACCGTCCCTGTGAGCGTGACACCTCATGATCCATCGCAAAAAGTGAGCTTCATCAAAGATGTTAATCCCGTCCTGTCTCGACTCGGATGTAATCAGGGAACTTGCCACGGAGCGAAAGATGGTAAGAACGGATTCAAACTCTCTCTTCGCGGATACGATCCGATCTTCGATGTTCGATCGTTCACCGACGACATCAAATCCCGACGGACGAACGTCGCCTCTCCAGACGACAGCCTCATGCTGCTCAAAGCGTCCGGAGCTGTCCCTCATATGGGCGGTCGATTGACCGTTCCGGGGGAACCTTACTACGAAACCATTCGAGCATGGATTGCCGAAGGCTGCCAGCTCGATATGGATGTTCCGCGTGTGACTGGAATCGAACTGATTCCTGAGCAACCGGTCATTCCTCAAATTGGAGGCCGCCAGCAAATTCGGGTCGTCGCAACCTATTCCAATGGTGAGACTCAGGATGTCACCGGAGAAGCGTTCCTCGAGAGTGGAAACACCGAAGTCGCTGCCGTCAATCGAGCAGCCGTCGTGACCGCTGTTCGACGCGGTGAAGCTCCCGTTTTAGCACGGTTTGAAGGCAGCTACGCCGCCGCAACGGTCACCGTGATGGGAGATCGAAGCGAATTCCAATGGAGTGAGCCAGAGAGCTGGTCGCCGATTGACGACCTCGTGGCTGAAAAATGGCAGCGAATGAAAATCCTTCCTTCGGGATTGTGTACCGACGAAGAATTCATTCGTCGGGTTTATCTCGATTTGACCGGTCTGCCTCCGAAGGCGGATGACGTTGTCAAATTCGTCAATGACTCACGTGACGTCCGCGAAAAGCGGAACGCACTTGTCGAACAACTTGTCGGTTCAGAAGCGTACGTCGAGCATTGGTCCAACAAGTGGGCTGACATGCTTCAGGTCAATGGAAAGTTCATCGGCGGGGAAGGTGCCAAGCTCTTCCGCGACTGGATTCGATCGCACGTCCAACAGAACACGCCTTACGACGAATTTGCTCGCCTCGTTTTGACAGCCTCTGGCTCGAACAAATCAAACCCGGCAGCCTCGTATTACAAGATTCTTCGCGAACCCGACGCGATGATGGAAAACACGACGCACCTGTTTCTCGGTGTGCGGTTCAATTGCAACAAGTGTCACGATCACCCATTCGAACGATGGACGCAGGATCAGTATTACGAAACCGCAGCCTTCTTCGCTCAGGTCGGGTTGAAACGCGATCCGGAAAACAAAGACGGTAACCTTGGCGGAACAGCCGTTGAGGGAGCCAAGCCACTTTGGGAAGTCGTCTTCGATCAAGAAGAAGGTGAAGTCGTTCACGATCGAACCGGAGATGTAGTCAACCCACTGGTTCCGTTCGATCGGGATCTCCAGAACGCCGAAGACAGTACTCGACGTAAAACCTTGGCGGAGTGGATTACGTCCGCAGAGAACGATTACTTCGCATCAAGCTATGTCAATCGCGTGTGGGGATACCTCATGGGCGTCGGACTGATTGAGCCGCTCGATGACATTCGGGCTGGGAATCCTCCTTCAAATCCGGAGTTGATGGCCTATCTCACCGACCGATTTATCGAGTCCGGTTTCGATGTCCAGAAGTTGATGATCGACATTTGTCAGTCGCGAACGTATCAGCTGAGCATCGCCACAAACGAGTGGAATGCAGACGATCAACTCAACTATTCACACGCTTATCCCAAACGATTGCCCGCCGAAGTCCTCTACGATTCTGTTTACGCTGTGACAGGCTCGAAGATGGAAATCCCCGGCGTGCCAGAAGGGACCCGCGCAGCTGCCATTCCGGATTCTGCAATTGAACTCGGCGACGGATTTCTGGCGAATCTCGGACGACCGGTTCGCGAATCGTCCTGCGAGTGTGAACGATCGTCAGAGCTGCAACTCGGACCAGTTATGGCGCTTATGAACGGGCAAACCGTCAGTACTGCAATTTCGCAGCCCGGCAATGCAATCGAAGGGCTGGTCTCGTCTATTGAAGACGACCGGCAACTCGTCAATGAAGTCTTTCTGCGAGTACTCAACCGTTCCGCTTCTGATCGGGAGATTGATGTCACTCTCGATGTTATGGGAACATTGAATGCAGAACATGAGGAACTTGTTCAAGAACTCAAAGCCTACGAGGACAAAGTCGGTCCGATCATCGCTGAGAAGGAACGAGAACGTCAGGAAAAGATTGATCTGGCAGAGAAAGAACTGGCAGAGTATCTCGAAAAAATCCGGGCTTACGAAGAGATGCAGGAACAAAAGCGTCAGGAACGGATCAAGGAAGCTCAGGCCAAACTCGACGCTCACGTGGCTTCGGTCGATGAGCGACTCTCGCTCTGGGAACAGTCCGTCTTTACTTCCGGAACGCCCTGGAGTCTGGTCGAGTTTTCCAATCTCAAGACGACGAATGGAGCCAAGCTTGAGAGTGAAGAAGACGGAGCGATTTTCGCCTCTGGAAAGAACAATCGAACTGGCGCTTACGTTCTGAAATCGACCCCGATCAAAACAGAAATCAAAGCCTTCAAATTCGAAGCATTGACTGACGAGCGGTTGCCCCAGAAAGGACCTGGTCGCGCACCAAACGGAAACTTCGTGGTGTCAGAATTCACCGTCCATGCCTGGCCGGTTGGAAAACCGGATGAGAAAGTTGCCGTCAAATTGAAGAACGCCACCGCCGATTTCTCTCAAGATGGTTATTCCATCGAGACGGCAATTGATGGGAAGAAACCAAACAGTGGCAACGGCTGGGCAACTTCTCCCAAAACAGGGGAAGATCGCTTTGCCACCTTCGAACTCGAACAGCCACTCAATTTCGAAGAGGGAGTCATTCTCGAAGTCACCATCGATCAGAACTATCAGGACAAAAAACATTCGCTTGGAAAATTCAAACTCTCCACAACAAGCGATGATCCTCCTTACACGCCCGGAAATCCGAAAGCGATTACAGACATCCTCGCGAAGTCTGTCGACGAACGATCGGATGAAGAGCGAGCAGAACTTGTTGACTTCTTCAACAAGCAGGATGATCAACTCAAATCGCTCACGGAAGCTCTCGAGCGGGAACAAATGCCACTGCGAGAAGATCCAAGAGTTACTGTTCTGAAGAAGACGCTGGAAGAGCGAAAGCAGCCACTTGTTGAAGATCCACAATTGGTTCGGTTAACACGGGCTGTCAAACTCAGTGAAGTACAACTTCGCCAGCAGCGACTGACAATTGTTCAGGACTTGACCTGGGCACTGATTAACAGCCCAGCGTTTTTGTTCAACCGCTAAAATAAACGCACTATCGTCAACTGAATTGATACAATTTCATTGCCCCGCACTGATACTCACCGCCGAAGTATTAATCAGCCACTGAGATGCTTCGGCAGTTGATCCTTCCTTTTTAGAGGTCTCTCATCATGATGATTCGAATTCCTGGTCAGCCTGGAAAAGATCTGTGTGACTCGCATCTGGGAGTCTCTCGAAGAGACATTTTGAAAGTCGGTGGTAGTAGTCTGCTCGGCCTCTCACTGGGGTCGATGTTGCAGCTGCGCTCTGCACAGGCGAACAGCGAACTTTCCGCAGGACACGGTCGCGCCAAGAGTATCATTCTGTGTTACCTCCAGGGCGGTCCAAGTCACATCGATTTGTGGGATCCAAAGGAAAACGTTCCCGACAATGTGAAGTCCGTCTTCTCGAACATCTCGACAAAGATTCCCGGAATTCAATTCACCGAGAACCTTCCGAAACTCGCGCAGGTGATCGACAAAACGACCTTGATTCGATCGATGAGCTATACCCCCAACGGGTTGTTCAACCACACCGCAGCGATCTATCAGATGATGACCGGATACACCACCGACAAGGTGAGCCCCTCCGGCCAACTCGAACCACCAAGTCCCAAAGACTTTCCGAACTTCGGGTCCAACTTGATTCGTCTCAAACCCGTTAAAGAAGCAATGTTGCCGTTTGTCATGCTTCCTCGCCCGCTGCAGGAAAGCAATGTTGTTGGCAAAGGCGGAACGGCTGGATTCCTCGGGAAGGCATTCGATCCATACACTCTCTATCCACCGGGAGATGATATGGACATGACCAAGATGGACAAAATCAACGTCACCGATTTGGAAATGCGGGCCGATGTTTACGGTGGCCGTATGGAACGTCGAGCACGCTTGTTGGATGTCATCAACGAAGGCATGCCCGAAATCGACCGAGCGGTGAAAGACTACAAGCTCAACGAGTACTACGATCAGGCTCTCTCACTTATCTCCTCAGGTCGAGCCAGAGATGCCTTCGCCATCGAGCAGGAACTTCCTGAGACTCGCGACCGATACGGACGAAACACTTTCGGACAAAGTTGCCTTCTCGCACGTCGCCTTGTTGAAGCAGGCACTCGAGTTGTCGAAGTGGTCTGGCCAAAAGTTGCGAACAGCAATGAGCATTCCTGGGACGTCCACACCGGTCTGACAGACCGAATGAAACGACAGTCGGGTCCAATGTTGGACTCCGGTTTGTCCGCCCTCATCAATGATCTCGATGAACGTGGCATGTTGGACGAAACACTCGTTGTCGCTGTCGGAGAGTTTGGACGAAGTCCACAGCGCGGAGTGAGCACTAGTGGAAACGGGAACAGCGACGACGGCCGCGATCACTGGCCATACTGCTACACAGCAGTGGTCGCCGGTGCCGGAATCAAGCGAGGCTATGTGCACGGAAAGAGCGACCAGACAGCCTCTGCTCCGCTGGAAGATCCTGTTCATCCGGGAGAACTGCTGGCGACGATTTACGAATCATTCGGCATCGCCCCCGATACCATTGTGTACAATCACTTGAATCAGCCACGCGAACTCGTCAAAGCCGAATCTGTCTCGGCGTTGTACGCGTAAGATTCAACCGGACAATTCCATCAGCGCTCTGAATGGATGCCGTAAAACGATTGATCTTCGAACCGAATTCCGTTCAATGATGAATGGAATTCGGCTCCTTGATGACAAAGCGAGTAGCATCACATGCACCCTGCTGAACAGCACTTTCAGTATCTGACACGACGCCATTTCTTCGGACAGGCTGGCCTTGGCCTCGGATCAGCTGCGCTCGCTACGTTAATGGGAAATTCCGCACAAGCTGCCGCACCATCGGCAGCAGCGTCGCCCGGTCTGCCTGATTTGCCGCACTTTGCTCCGAAGGCGAAGCGGGCGATCTATCTGTTTGCGGCGGGTGCACCAAGTCAACTTGATACGTTCGACTACAAACCCAAACTCGATGAACTTTTCGACACCGATCTTCCGGAGTCGATCCGTCAGGGCCAGCGACTCACCACGATGACTTCGGGCCAATCCCGGTTTCCGATTGCTCCATCCAAATTCAAGTTTGAGCAGTATGGACAAAGTGGAGCTTGGGTCAGTGAACTGCTCCCGCACACAGCGAAGATGGTCGATGATCTCGCGATTGTCCGCACCGTGCACACCGAAGCCATCAATCATGATCCCGCCATTACATACATCTGCACCGGCAATCAACTCCCCGGTCGAGCGAGTTTGGGGGCATGGCTGAGCTACGGTCTCGGTTCGACCAATGCAGATCTGCCGTCGTTTGTTGTGATGACTCCCTCGTGGACAGGACGGCAGCAGGCACAGGCTTTGTACAATCGTTTGTGGGGCTCCGGTTTTCTTCCGAGTCGCTATCAAGGCGTCTCGCTCCGATCAAATGGAGATCCCGTTCTGTTTCTCTCCAACCCGCCGGGAGTCAGCACCGAGCTCCGCAGGCGCATGCTTGATCGACTGGAAGCGTTCAATCAGAAAACGTACGAAGACATCGGCGATCCTGAAACACGCACTCGCATCGAACAAGCTGAGATGGCATTCCGAATGCAATCGTCCGTCCCGGAACTGACCGATCTCTCCGGAGAATCAAAGTCGACTCTCGAGATGTACGGAGACGAAGTCACCAAGCCAGGGACCTTCGCAGCCAGTTGCCTGCTTGCTAGACGTATGGCGGAAAGAGACGTCCGCTTCGTTCAAATTTTCCATCGAGGATGGGATCAACACGGAAACCTCGCCGGCGATCTCCCCAAGCAGTGTCACGACATTGACCAGCCAGCCTGGGCGCTCGTTCAAGATCTAAAAGATCGAGGCCTTCTCGACGATACGCTCGTTGTCTTCGGAGGAGAATTCGGACGGACCGTTTACTGTCAGGGAAAACTGACCAGAGAAAACTACGGGCGAGACCATCATCCTCGGTGCTTCACAATCTGGATGACCGGTGGGGGAATTAAGCGTGGAGTCGTCCACGGCGAAACAGACGACTTCAGCTACAACATCGTCAAAGATCCGGTTCATATCCACGATCTCAATGCGACCATTCTGCACACTCTCGGGATCGACCACCGAAGACTCGTCTACAAACATCAGGGACTCGATGTCCGCCTGACAGGGGTTGAAGAACAGCATCCCGTTGAGGCAATTCTCGCCTGATCATTTGTGGTTATGCTTGCCGGTTGTAGATGTTGAACCATTTCCCGCAGTGATCGCATTTCACATCGCCATGAGGGGAAACCTCCGCTTTGGGCGAGAGTGAAGCTCCACAGCTCGAACAGCTGTATCCGAGTTCTGTATTGTCCTGCGGGCCTTGGTCATCAGAAGCTGATTGCTTGGGAAAATCGGGATGAATCCGGTGGAGCATCTCCTTGATTTTCTTCGGGTCAGTCAATTGACCGCTCAACAGGGCGGCTCCCTGAAGGATAAAACCTATCGCCACGAAACTCGCAAACACGCGGAAGAACAGTGGGATGTCGCCAAAGCCATTGAAGGGTTGAGTCCAAACGAACACCAGCACTGAGAGGCCGATTCCCAGCGGCACTATTCCCATCAATTTGAAGAACGGCATTCCAGGCGATCCTTTCTTTCGAGAGTAAGTTGCTCTTTTCTGTGCACTCGCTTGCGCGGACTCACTCACGAAAAGCAGGAGTTTGCTCGTGCGAGTCAGTGCAAACCAAATTTGAAAACGTTCTTGATTGGATTGACGTGCTGCTGCGGACTCATTTTCGCAGACTGGCATTGGCTGTGTCGAACAGTCGGAGCGAGGCGCGTTGCGGGGAGACTTCCATTACTAACGTATCAGAGCGCCGAATGGATCACCAAACAAGACCAACTTTCCATCGTGGGCAATGAATCCCACGAGTCGTCGGGAAAGTGCAAAGAAATTGAGAATGTAGTTGTCGCTCTCAATCGCTCGCTTGCAGCTTGTGCCATGCGGTGAGAGCGTCCTTCACGGCAGCGACATCGTGAACACGAATCAATTCCACAGACTGCTGAGCCAGTGCGATTGAAACACCGATTGTTCCGGCCAGTCGCTCTTCCAGCTTACGGCCGATCAGCTTCCCGAGGAAGCGCTTTCGTGAATGCCCGATCAAAACTGGTCGCCCCGTATTGTGCAGCCGACGAATGTTGGTGAGCAGTTCGAGATTGTGCTCCGCGGTCTTCCCGAAGCCAATTCCGGGATCGATGACGATTCTCTCCGGATCAATTCCATGGTGCGAAATCGCGTCGATGCGTGAACTCAGGTACTCGGAGACCTCGCGAACCACATCATCGTAAACGGGATCATCCTGCATCGTCTGCGGAGTGCCCAGCATGTGCATCAGGATAATGCCGCACTCAGACTGACTCGCGACGTTCACCATCTGAGGATCGAATTCGAATCCGGAGACGTCGTTGATGATCTTCGCACCGGCATCGAGCGCCACCTGCGCGACGGACGCCTTCATCGTGTCGATCGAGATTGGTGTTTTGGTTTGTTTGACAAGTCCCTCAATGACGGGGCGAATCCTTTGAATCTCTTCGTCCTCGGAGACAGGACTGGCTCCTGGTCGAGTTGATTCGCCGCCGATGTCGAGAATGTCGGCCCCTTGTTCGACAAGCATCAGACCGTGCTGAACGGCCAGTTCCGGGACAATCCAACTCCCTCCGTCAGAGAAGCTGTCGGGGGTCACATTGACGATTCCCATAATTCCGGGAATCGGCCCGTTCTTCCAGGTGGTCTGATCAAATCGCCACGTGCGCTCGATGGTTGGGTCAGATGGGCTCACAGCAAGGTTTCATCGAAATGGAGTTACTGAATCTGAAGGTTTAGACTGTGGCTGTTCCGATCGTGAGTCCAATCCGACAGGCATTGAGAAACTGGTCGACAAAAAGCTGTTCTTTGACCGTGTGAATTTCACTCTGTCCGCATCCCAAAGTGATCGTGGGTAGTCCGTGAGCGTTCATCCAGTTGGCGTCGAGGCCTCCGTTGCTGATCCGAGTCTCAGGAGTCAATCCAATTGATTCGACAGCTCGCTGAGCAATTTTGACGACCTCGTTTTCCGGATCGAGTTGAAACGATTCGTACTTGTGTCGGGTCGTGAATTTGACTCGGCCTGATTTGCCGTCAGTGTTCATGGTTTCTTTCGCGGACTGCTCAAACGCACGTTGGATGGTTTTGACAATCTTTGAACGAAATTCCGGATTATGGCTTCGAGCTTCTGCACTGATTTTCAGGTGATCCATCACGACGTTCGTCGCTGCTCCGCCCTGAATGATTCCGATGTTGCTGGTGCCTGACTGCTTGCCCTTTTCGATGAGACCAAGCCATCCATCAGCAGCCAAGGATTGAATCGCCCGGGCAGCGATGATGGCTGCACTCACTCCGTGTTCGGGATGAGCACCAGCATGGCTGGCAATTCCGTGGACTTCGATTTCGATGTGATCATCACCAGTGGCCCCGATGACAGCGATTTCCGGACGGCCGCCATCCCAGTTGAATCCAAGAGTCGGAGTCTGCAACTTGCCTTGGTCGACGTACCTGGCCCCGATCAAGCCGACTTCTTCCTGAATGGCAAACAGGATTGTCAAAGGCGGGTGCGGAAGATTGTGTTGCTGGATGAGTCGTATCGTGTTGAGCACGACTGCAGCACCAGCCCGATTGTCGCCTCCCAGTGCTGTCGTCGAATCCGCCGATCGAATGATGTTGTTTTCACGAACCGGCTGGGCACCAACGCACAGCGGAACCGTGTCGATATGGGCCATCAACAAGCGACGAGGCTGGTCCAGATTTCCTGGAAGATCGACAATCAGATTTCCGTTTTGTCCGGTGAGATGACTCTGAGTGTGAGCCTCGTCAAATGAAATCTGCGCCTCATCGACTCCCGCTTCGTGGAGTTTGTCCACGATCAACTTGGCGATCGCAGCTTCCTCTCCACTCTTGCCAGGCACCGCAATCATCTCCAAAACGAGATCAACTGCCGCATCGTCAACAAGTGAAGTCAGTTTGTTGGAGTCACCAAGAGACATTTTCGTTTCGCTAACGGTCAGACTGGAAATGGATTCTACGTGTCACAATAAAAAGACCCGACACGAAATGCACGCGTCGGGTCCATGGTCAAACGTTGATTGATTTGAATGGTGGCTTTACATATCCGCCGGACCTTCAACTCCACCAGTAAACTCTTCATCCTTGGCAGCATGTCCTGTCAGGACTTCTGCCTGATATCCACCCTTCGATTTGAAGTAAGCACCAAGGATCAAGTAGCAGACAAGCATGAACGCCGGAAAGACAGCCATCTTGGCGAGTGCATCGAACTGTCCAGCCTTATCAGCAGCTGCCAGAGCAGCAACTTCTTCCTCTCCGGTGATTTCCTTTTTCTTATCCGGATCAATCGCTTCGTAGTCGAAGCCCATGTAAGACTTCGCAACCAGAACTTCTTCTGCTGTCTCCGGTGAAGTTACAGCGAGTTCAGCACTCGCAGTCTTCTCCTGGAGGGCTCCAATCAGAGGGAATCCGAGAACACCCACTGCAATCATTCCAATTCCGGAAATTGCATTCAGTGTCAAAGCACCGCCCTTGGGACACTGTTCTGCGGTGACACCAAGCATTGTTGGCCAGAAGAACGTCTTGCCGATTCCGTAAAGTGTCGCTGCAACGAAGATGACCGCGATTCCGGAACTCCCCGTTTGTGACAATGCAAGGAGACCAGCAATTGCAAGTACGGAACTGACAATCAGAAGGCCGATTGGTGAGAGTTTGTGGACAATTGGTCCTGCAAAGAATCGAAGAACCATCATGATCGCAGATGTGTAAACGAGAACCCAACCTGGATTGTATCCGGCAGCTTCCATTGGCTTTTCCATCAGTCCACTGATCCAGCCATCTGTTCCAATTTCAGTGGTTGCCAAAGGCATCATAATGACGATCAGGAACGCAAGAATCCCTCGGCCGAAGCTTTGTGTATAGGCACCGAAAGCAACAGCGACGATTGCAGCGAGGACGCCTGACACACTTAGGTGCCATCCAAAGACTTCACCGAGTTGCATGAAGATCAAGCCGAAGCCAACAAACGCTCCGAATGCTCCGAATTCAGCAAGCATTTCGCGATAGCTGACCCCAGCCTGTTCACGCTCGCTGACAGGAAACTTCGCATTGAAAAGCATGATGAAGTAGATGACAGCCGGGATTGCGATCGTTCCGAGGACGAGTCGCCAGTCACCGGTTTTTGCTGTGTCAGCCATTGCGATGGTAATGATACCTGCGACGACGAGTCCACCCGGCCATCCAGCATGGAGGATGTTCAACCACTTTGTTTTTTCTTTGCTGAACATCGTCGCAACGATCGGATTAATGAACGCTTCAACTGTTCCGTTGCCGAGTGCGAGAATGATACTTCCGAGGTACAGAAGATTGTGTCCCCGGTCCTGGGCTGCGGCGAGTTCTTCGCCGGATACACCCTGAATCGCTCCATAGGCCATGCATGCGAGAACGAGATAAATTGCATAGCAAATGAACGAGAAAATCATTGCAACGCGATAGCCGATTCGGTCAATCACAAGACTGAACAGGATGATCGAAATTGCGAATGGCCAAACACCAGCTCCCTTGAGGGCACCGATCGCCACTTTCTCAAGTCCAAAATCACTCTCGAATCGAACATCGCAGAGGTACATTCGACTGAAGAATGCGAATGCGGTCGTAATCAGCGCGATGAAACAGCCCCAGAACATGATCATATCGCTTGTGGAATGCGATGACTGAGGCGCGCTTGGCGCTTCTTGCGCGGTGTTCATCAATATGCTCTCCGGTGGAATTTCTTATGTGAAAATGCCGTGACGGCTGGATGCCGAAATCGGAGGTGATCCTAGCTAGTCCTGAATCCGAAATCCAGAAACATTGATGTATCTGTCGCAAGTTCGGATCGAGAAATCTGCGACTGCGCAACAAAAAAACGCCGCTGAAAAGCGGCGTTTGGAAAAAGAGAAGCGAGGCTTCGTGATCAGTTTGCGCAGTAACTCATCAAATTCGTCGTTAGCTCAATTTGAGTTAAACTTGATCGGGAACCGGGACGTCGTCTCCGGAGTTGGACTCGTTCAGCTTCATCAGAGCTTCGTAGACTTCGCTGCGATGAATCGGGACTTCGCGCGGCGCCTGTATCCCAAGTCGAACTTTATCACCACGGATTTCAACCACGGTGATTACGATGTTCTCGTCAATGACGATACTCTCGTTCTTCTTCCGAGAGAGAACCAACATAGTAAGACGCCTCACTGAGTCGTTTCGGTGAGAAGAGAACCTTGACGAACGATTGTCTTGAAACTGTCCCACGTTGAACAATCTCACTTTTCTCGCTTGACATGGTAGAGGGGAATCTCTAGTTGGTCAATAAGTCGATCTGCAAAATCTGCCGATTTCATTCCAACTGTTGGAGTTACGTCAAGTGACCCGCGGCTGAACTTGCGACCTTCTCGGAAAATTATTCCTCTCCCTTAGTTGTATCTTCTTTGTTGGCAACAGTTTCCGGGCGAAGAAGTGGGAAGAAAATGATGTCACGGATGCTGTGGCTGTTGGTGAGCAACATCACAAGCCGATCGATCCCGATTCCCAATCCGCCTGCTGGTGGCATCCCCACTTTGAGTGCAGAGATGAAATCGTGGTCCATCTTCGCCATCGAGTCTTCTTCCGAAAGTCCCTCGAGTTGGGTCAGAAACAGCTGTTCCTGAAGCTTCGGGTCGTTCAGTTCTGTGTACGCATTCGCGAGTTCCATTCCGTGAACGAACAGTTCAAAACGCTCGGCGATTTGCGGGTCGCTTTGCTTGCGTTTCGTCAGCGGACAGATTGATGCAGGGTAGTCGATCACGAAGACCGGTCCCTCGAGTGCATCTTCGACGCACGCTTCGAAGACTTCGCTGACGATGACATCCGGATGAATGTGTCCGGACTCCATTTGAGCGAGGAATTCGGGTTTGATTTGTCCTTGCGCTCCGAGTTCCTGCGCCTTCTTTTGCACAGCTTCCGCGTCGCTCATTGAACATCCTGCGTGCTGTTCGAAGAGTTCGGCGTACGTCTTACGCTGGAAGGGCGGAGTGAAGTCGATCGACTTGTCTCCCCATGGAAGGACCAATCGTTCGTTCTCAACGTCCGTGCCTGAAGCTTTCAGGACGACTCGCGCAGCATCGGCGATGATGGCTTCGGTGAGGTCCATCATCGATTCGTAGTTTCCATACGCTTGATAGATTTCGATCATCGTGAATTCGGGATTGTGCGTTGCGTCAATTCCTTCATTTCGAAAGACGCGTCCAATCTCATAAACACGTTCAATGCCGCCAACCATCAGTCGCTTTAAGTGAAGCTCTAACGCGATCCGGAGATACAGATCGATGTCGAGGGCATTGTGATGAGTCGTAAACGGTCGAGCTGCCGCTCCGCCAGCGATAGCGTGCAGTACCGGAGTTTCGACTTCGGTGAACTGCTGCTGACCAAGAGTGGATCGCACGGAGTTGATGATCTGGCTTCTCAGCACCAGTTTGTCTCGAACTCCTTCTGTGTAGATGAGGTCGAGTTCACGATGCCGGAGCAGAGTTTCAACGTCTGTTACTCCGTGGTGCTTTTCTGGAGGTTGGGTGAGCGACTTGCAAAGCACGGTTAACTCTTCGACCCAGATCGAAACCTCCCCGGAGTCGGTTCGACGCATTGATCCGTCAATGCCGATGAGATCTCCGAGGTCGAGTTGCCCCATCAGCTCCCATTGCTCTGGAGACAAATCTCCTCGTGAGAAGAGGAGTTGAATTTTCCCCGATGAGTCTTTGATGTCGAAGAATCGCAGCTTGCCCGCTTTTCGTCTCAGCACGATGCGGCCAGCGACGCGAACCTTCTCGCCATTCACGCCGCTTTCTTCCGGGCATTCCTGTCGAGCAGCGCTGATCGAAATGTGCCCGTCAAAACGCTGGCCGAAAGGGTCGTGACCGAGTTCGACGATCTTGTTGAGCTTTTCGAGCCGGGCTTTTTCGAATCGATCGATCTTTTGTGGTGTCGCCATGAGTTTGACTTTTGTTTCATTGAGTTAGGAACGCAAGACCCGATCGACTGTGATTCGGTTCGCCCTGAGCAGGAGATCGCGTTCCTGATGATGCTTGTGGTTGGATAAAGAATTGTCTTTGAAGTTGGCGAAGCAAATTGTTCGATGCATTCGCCATAAAACTCAGCCGGACTGAAGTTTTAGCTCTTGAGTTCCAGCGGTTTGGCTCCGATTGTGAGGAGCGTTGGGTTCTCCAGTGGATGCCGTTTCAAGAAGTCCTGGATCTGCTCGACGGTGATCGCTTCCACTTCGGAGTGAATTTCTTCCAGCGTCTTCACTCGATGGAGATGGAACCAGTCTCTCGCAATCGACGATGCACGAGCCCCTGTCGATTCCTGTTGCATGATGAGGGCGCTCTTCGCTCGTGCTTTACATCGTCGAAGTTCAGCGTCTTCGATGCCGTCGCCGAGTTTGCGGATTTCCGTCATCATGACGTCCAGAGTCTCCTGTGCTCGTTCGGTCGTGGTTCCTGCGTAAGCCAGAACACGGCCTTCGGTGAGCAGGCTGTTCAGAGTGGCGTACACGGAATAACAGAGTCCGCGCTTCTCGCGAACTTCGGTGAAGAGTCGGGAACTGCTGCCTCCACTGAGAATGCTGACCGCAGCCCAGGCAGTCAGATAGTCGGGGCTTCCGTACTGAACTCCGGGAAATGCCAGCCCGATATGAGTCTGTGTCGACTCGTGGTCGATGTGGTGAATTCCGTTCGCTGCGGGAGTTACTTCGAACTGTGGTTCGGGGAGAGCTTCCCAGTCGGCGAAACAAGCTTCGATGGTTTCTTGAATTCGAACAGGGTCAACGTTGCCTGCGACGCCGATCAGGGCACCATTCGGGCGGACTTTTTGTTGGACATGCGAAACGAGATCGTCGTAGGTCAACGATCGGATGTCATCAAGTGTTCCGTCGCTGGGACGTCCCCATGGGGCGTCGTAGCACAGTTTGCGGAGTTCGACGAAGACTTTCCGTTGCGGGTCATCTTCAATAGCGAGCAGACTCTGCAACGTCCCATTGATGACCGCCAGAAACTGATCCTCTGGCAGCAGCGGTTCCCGAAGGATTTTCGCATAGATCGGAATCGCCTCCGCGACATTCTCAGCCAAGGCTGCGCCTGAGAACGAGAGGAAATTCCAGCCGGCACTGTCGTTCCCCTGCACGCCGAGAGAATCGAGAGCTGCGGTGATCTCACGACTGGAACGTCCGCCAGCCCCGCGGGTCATCAAATCGAGAGCAGCGGCAGCGGTTCCGTTTTTGCCATTCGGTTCGTAAGCCACTCCAGCTGGCGTCATCAGTGTAAAGGCTGCCGATTGCACGTGTTTCATCTGTTCGATGAGAAGCGTGAGACCGTTGTCCAGCTGATGAACCTGAATTGATTGTTTATGCATTGATCTTGAAAAGTGTTGAGGGCTCACGTGCTCGCATCGGATGCAGTTGTGCCTGACACGCTGCAATTCAGAGCGAATCGCTCTTCTCTGTTCATTCGCTGATTCGCTGACGGGAATCTCGTCTGCCGGCGCGACAGTCGGGCAATTCAGCGAGCGAATGGGGAAGTGTAGGCGACAGATCGCAGAAATTCGAATGGTCCAGCGAGTTGCTCATGAACGAATTGAAATTCTGTTCGGAAGAGTTCAGGAGTTGAGATCTCGGTCGGCGGCTGTCAACGAAAGTTGATGGTTTTCACCTCGCTCAGGATCACACTGGACCGCACCTTGACTCCGTCCCTACACTTCGCGTTGATCCTCAAAACTACACGTGCCCTTATTTATGTTCAGGAAGTTCGCGGATGATGTCGCAGTCAGATCGGTCTGAGTTGATGGACAAGGTTGTTTCGCTTTGTAAGCGACGCGGTTTCATCTTTCAGGATTCGGAAATCTACGGAGGCCAGAACGGGTTTTGGGACTACGGGCCGCTCGGGACGGAACTCAAGAGAAACGTCCGCGAATCCTGGTGGCACGATATGGTCTCCGGGCACGATCCCATCGATGCTCCGGAAGGGGCTCCGCAGGCGTTTCAAATGGTCGGTGTAGAAACGACGATCATCATGAATCCGCAAGTCTGGAAATGTAGCGGCCATTATGACCTGTTCGTGGACAAGATGGTCGACTGCAAGGAAGCCAAGAAGCGATATCGACACGATCACGTCAACGGGCGATGGGTGACATCCAAGAGAAAAGCTGACGGCGAAGCTGCTGAACCGAAGCGGGTTTTTGTCACCGCAGTCGGTGAAGAAGCGGAAATTCAGGATCGCGCCCTCAGCTTTTTCGGCCTGAAAAAGAAGTATGTCGATCGGCTCGAATGGGAAGGGGACGTCCAAAGCCTGACCAAAATCTCCGTCGATGAATATTCAAGCGTTGTTGGACCTGACGCGTCGGAGGCAGGCACGCTGACCGCTCCGCGCGATTTCAATCTGATGTTCCGAACGATCATCGGAGCACTCGGAACCGAAGACGATGCAGCTTTTCTCCGACCGGAAACCGCTCAGGGGATTTTCGTCAACTTCAAGAACGTGGTCGATTCCAGTCGAGTGAAGTTGCCACTGGGAATTTGTCAGATCGGAAAGAGTTTTCGAAACGAAATTACTCCTCGGAACTTCACGTTTCGATCGCGAGAATTCGAACAAATGGAGATCGAGTTCTTCTGCCATCCCGACCAGTCGCAAGAGTGGTACACGTATTGGCGGAATCGTCGTTTCGCGTGGTACACAAGCCTCGGAATTCAAAGCGACAATCTCATCCTTCGAGAACATCACAAGGATGAACTCGCGCACTATTCCGTCGGAACGGCGGATATCGAATACGCGTTTCCATTTCTTCCGGAAGGAGAATATGGCGAACTCGAAGGTGTCGCCCATCGTGGTGACTTTGACCTTCGCTCACACATGGAAGGCAAACTCAAAGCGACCGACGAGGGAACGCTTGAGGTCGAACTGAACGAACATGGTCAGCCAAAGTATCGTGGATCTGGAAAAGACCTGACGTACTTCGATGATCAAATTCGCGAGCGGTTCATTCCTCACGTCATCGAACCGTCAGCCGGTGCAGATCGCGCGACGTTGGCGTTTCTCTGCGAAGCGTATTTCGAAGACCAGCAGCCCGACGAAAAAGGGAAGATGCAAAGCCGGGTTGTCATGCGGTTTCATCCACGACTGGCACCGATCAAGGCAGCGGTCTTTCCGCTCGTCAAAAAGGACGGCCAACCGGAAAAGGCCAAGGAAATTTACCGGGCTCTGAAAGCAGCCGGGATCGCAGCCACTTACGACGAACAGGCAGCGATCGGACGTCGATACCGACGTCAGGACGAAATCGGAACTCCCTGGTGCCTGACAGTCGACGGAGAAACTCTTGAGAACGGAACAGTGACAATCCGTGACCGTGATTCGCTGGAGCAAACCCGAATTTCAGTCGACGACGTCGTCGATGAGATCGCGAAGCGGCTTCGAGCTTGAGAAATCTCTTGCGAGGCTCCGCTCTGAACCGTGCAATTTGCAACCCGAAGCAAATTGGATTGGAAGAGTTTGAGGTGAGAAAAACCATTCGCCCCGTGTTGAATCCATTCTTCACACTCGGGGCGAATGGGGTTGTGGCCGGAGGAAGGATAGACCCAGCCACAATTCTTAAACAGCCGATCCTGGCTGTATATCCGCGAGCCCAGTAGCAAGCGGAAAGTCAGTTGTCACTCCAGTCGGTGGAGCAACTGCGTATGAATGATCCGATCGACCATTGCTCGATGAGTGCGTTGAAGTTTCGATGAATCAACGGATCGATGAATCCGCAATCGAGACGACAATACACAGTCGAGTCGCGATGGTTGCGCATGGCCTGAAGACCACAACGATGAATCGGAAGCTTGAGAAGGAGGAGGGCTCTGTTTCAGGAGGCTGAGACAGAGGCAATGCGGATGTGCTCCATGACCTTGGCTCATCAACTTCGGCAATGGAAAAATGAGCTTCCGTGCCGTGTCAATCGCCAATGTCAGAAGTGTCAAGGTATGTGGAAACATTCCGATCGCCAAGGCTGAATTTGCATTCATCACCTTCAACGAGTCCCCACAACGACCAAGATTATTCAGGCTGAGAATTTCGTCAAGCACAGTCGGACCCAAAATCGATCGATCGCGCTCCGCGAACGACGCAGGTTCCACGGACTGTAGGGATTGAGTCTTTCGCCTTTTTTGAGAATCACATTGACGGCGCGAGCCGTTAGCGCGCGTTGTTGTACATTTGATCAGAGATCAGACATTCGTAGAGATGCTCGTACATCGAAGCCGTCTTTGCCCACGTAAAGTGTTCTCGCACATGGTTTTGTGCGTTTCTGCCGAGCTGTTCCGCCAGTTTCGGATCGCTCAGAATCTCCGTGCATGCAGCAGCGAGTTCGGGGACAGCTCCGATCGGGACAACGACGCCGTGGAGGTTCGATTCGATTACGTCCGGGACACCTTCCACTTCAGTTGTGACCACTGGAAGACCGCACTCCATGGCCTGCAGGACGACGTTCGGCATTCCCTCCCACAGCGACGAGAGAACGAAGAGATCAACCTGCTGCATGAGCGTCGACAGGTCAGATCGATACCCGATCAGAGTGACGCAGTCCTCCAGTTTCAGGTCGCGAATTTGTGTCTCGAGTTCCTGTTTTTGCGGACCTTCCCCAGCGATCAGAAGATGAAAGCCAGAGTGATTGTCTCGAACGATTCGAAACGCATTAAGGAGATCTGAAAACCCCTTCTGCGGATGAAGTCGACCTGCAGCGAGCACAATCAGCGTCTCCGGGGCAAGCTGGAACTCAGCGCGAATCGAGTGCGTCTGATCGGAAAGAGTCGTTGAAGATGACGTTGTTTCCGTGACTCCGTTGGGAATCACACTGACGTGCTGGGGATCAAGGGAGAGTTGCTGAGTGATGAAATCGGCAACGCCTTGACTGACGCAGACATGATGATCGACCCAGCGACTCGTCAAGCGGTCGATCTTTAAGTGCCAGCGTCGACCCCGCTCAGCCACTCGGTGCCCCGCAATTTTGATAGGGATCTTGGCTCGTGCCCCAGCGAGTCGACTGGCGATGTTTCCATGAAAGAGAAAGCCTTGGATGATGTCCGGTTCGAACTCTCTCAAGTCTTTCGTCAACCACGAAATAATAGTTGGATCGAATCGTCGTGATCGTGTCCGGCACTTCACTTCGATGCCGTGCTGTTCAAATTCTGCGACCAGTTCTCCTGGTTTGCTGAGGCAATAAACTCGTGGAGTCCATCGAGTCCGGTCCAGTCGCGTCACAAGCTGCAGCAGTGCTCTCTCTGCGCCTCCGTTGTCCAGATCGGTGATACAGAATGCAATTTTCCGAGGCGACTTCGGTTTAGGCGGAACGGAAGAAGGTTCTTGCATCGAGATCAAAATGCCTGGTGGAACGGCGAACTGCTTTAACTGTGAACGAGTCGTTCGGTCGCATCGAACAAGATGTCGACTCGCAGAATCGACGTTTCCTTCTAGAATTGACCGACTCGCCAATTGAGTGTGAACCCGAACCGTGCTTCGGGCTTAAGTGTTCAATGATTGCTGCGGAGTGTTCAGCGTGACTATTGAGATCGGGAAACAATGATTCTGTCAGGCAGAAATGCAATTGTCACGGGCGGAGCGGTTCGAATCGGCAGAGAAATCGGACGTTCACTGGCCAAAGCTGGCGTGAATGTCTGCGTGCACTACGGATCTTCCGAAGGTGAAGCTCAGGCAGCGGTCGACGAGTTCACTGCTCTCGGCGTTCAGGCGATGAAAGTTTCCGCAGACCTGCAACATCCTGTGGAAGCTTCCCGGGCAATTGTCTCAGCAGCTCGATCAGCACTCGGAGAAATCACGCTTCTCGTAAACTGTGCCGCGATTTTCGAGTCGGGGACTCTTGCTTCAACCACTGTCGAGTCTTGGGATCGGCACTCGAACATTAACTTGCGTTCTCCGTTTTTCTTGACTCAGGAATTGGTGAACAATTTAGAAAACGGGACAGCTGCCGTTGTGAATCTCATCGATTGGCGAGGAACAACACCCGTTGCTGGTCATTGTGCGTACACGATGTCCAAGGCAGCCTTGGTGGCACAAACCAAGATCCTGGCTCAAGAACTCGGGCCATCTGTCAGGGTGAATGGAGTGGCGCCCGGGGCAATCTTGCCAGCTCCGGGGGAATCGGAAAGCGACTTCCAGGCGAAAGCCAGGCTTAATCCGCTGAATCAGACTGGCGATCCACGGATGATCGCGGAATCGGTTCTATTTCTGCTTCAGTCAGACTTTATTACGGGAGAGATTTTGCATGTCACCGGCGGGCAACAACTCACTGTTTTGAATTGAGTCACCGAAATCGAGAATCTGGCGATTTGGGGATGTCGTTGATTGAGGTGTGGTCAAAATACTGGCGTAGTGAAGGTTAGGGGGAAGTTTCCTCCCATTGCGTTCGAGAGAGGCGGAAGATGGCGGATTATATTGAGATCAAAGACTTGCTCGTACGCACAATTATTGGTGTGAATGCGGAAGAGCGTGAGAAACGTCAGGACGTTCTCATCAACTTGAAGTTCGAAGTCGATTTACGGGCTGCCGGCGAATCGGACAGCATGAATGATGCTGTCAATTACAAGACCATATGTAAACAGGTGTTGCATTTCACCGAGAAGTCGAGTTTTCTGCTCGTCGAAAAACTGGCCGCTGAAATTGCCTGGATCAGCTTGTCGGACTCCCGCGTCCAACGCGTTTGGGTGACTGTAGAAAAGCCGGGAGCATTACGCTTCTCTCGCTCCGTTGGGGTCACAATCGAGCGTTGTCAAAAAGATCGACCAAGCTGATGAACGACCTCCCGGACGTTAATCCAATTTATCGGGTCTTCGTGACTCTCGGTTCCAACATCTCACCCGAGGAAAACTTGCCAGCTGCGGTTCGGCAGCTGAGGCATTTCGCCAAGGTGGTCAGGGTCTCTTCAGTCTGGATTTCCTCACCGGTCGGTTTTCTTGACCAGGCAGCATTCGCGAATGCGGCCGTTCTCGTTGAAACGAACCTGTCTGCCCGCGATCTCAAATTTCAAGTACTGCGGACAATCGAATCAAACCTTGGAAGAGTTCGAGATCCGTCGAACAAGAATGGGCCACGAACGATCGATCTCGACATCGCGTTCTTCGGGGACGCTGTGATCACTGAAGATGGCTTAACGATTCCGGATCCAGATATCCCCGGGCGACCGTTTCTCTCGCGCCCGCTCTGCGAACTTGACCCTGAATTTGTGCATCCTCAACTCAATATCACGCTTCGCGAGTTGGATGCACAAGTGCCGGGCCGGGGCGATCTCAAACGGAGCGACGACATCGTGCTGTGAATTGCAGGAAACGCTTCTCTCGACAAAAGAAACGAGAAGTCAATTGAAAACTGAATGTTGGATGCACAGAATTGGATCGAAGTGAGAAGACATTCCATGTTTTGAATCTCCTGTCGAGAAAACCAATGAGAGCTCTCCATATTTGTCTCGGACTCCTGTGTGTGCCGGTCTTTCAGTTGTCAAACTCCATCGTCTCTGCCGACGAACCTGCCGCAGGTGAAAAAACTGTTGAGGTACAGGCTCAGGATCTGAAGTTGAACGTTCCAGCTTCGTGGAAAAATCAACAACCCTCCAACAATCTGCGTCTCTTGCAATTCGAAATTCCGTCTGCTGAGGACGGGCAAGATGCGATCGAGTTTGTCGTTTTCCCTCCATTCGGAGGATCGGTGAGCGACAACGTGCGAAGATGGATTGACCAGTTTGAAGCTGGCGATCGCAAGGTCACCACGGTTCAGGGAGATTCGACTCAGGGCAAATACGTCCTCGTCGATCTGGCTGGAACGTACAAGAAACCAGATGGTCCACCGATTTTGCGTCGCACGACTCCAACTCCGGACTACCGAATGGTCGCTGTCATGCTGACCTCGAAATCGGGTGGAAACTACTTCCTGAAGATGGTGGGACCGTCAGAATCGGTCGCCCAGCAGATCGAAGCGTTCCGCAAGTCCTACGGAGCCGATAAGGAATCCGAGCAACCGTACGCTTTATAATTTCTCGAAAGGATTCGTGAAGCTTCCTGTAAGTCGCTTCATCACATGGAGTTACGGTTGAATTCTTAGGTCGCAGGCACGATTGCCGAGCGACACAGAATGCGGTATCATTCGCGATTCGTAATTCATTCGGCAAATTTGTCGGGTGAAGAACGAGCTTTCCGCGGTCATCCTGTCATTGATTCTATGGCACTGTAAACCGTATCGCGGGAAACGGCCGAATTTATCACGTTCGCTGTGAATCATCACTTTTCTCCACGCGCATCAAAATGAAATGGCTTCTGAGTAGAGATGCATCAGCGTGGGGTCGGGGATTCCAGTCGTTCGTACGAGATCAAAAACGTTAGTGCAGTGACAGGTTCGGAAGACCGGTTGAGTGCAACCTTCAAGGTGGTTGATCGGTCGAGACTGAATTCGATCACTTGTAACATTCAACTCAAGAAGTGATGACAAGGCAATGAAAGACGGCATTCACCCAGACTATCATCCCGTCGTGTTCCATGATGTCGGGGCGGACTTCAAGTTTCTGACTCGATCGACCATGTCGTCCAAAGAGACGATCAAGTGGGAAGACGGCAATGAGTATCCACTCGTGACAGTGGATATCAGTGCTGCATCGCACCCGTTCTACACTGGAAAAATGAAGTACGTCGACTCCGCTGGTCGCGTCGAGAAGTTCCAGAAGAAATATGGCTGGGGCAAAAAGTCGGCCGAGTAACAATTGAGTTCGATGATCTCTCAGGACGCAGCCGGATTCCGGAAGCGTCCTCTTTTGTTCTCCGACGATTCTTTTTCCCGTTGCTGATTGCATGACATCATGACCTAGACTGATCTCCCCTTTCTCTAGAGCATCCGAACTCTGATTTGCAGCGAAGCCTATGAGCAAGCGCTGCATGTTTCGAATGAGACAGATTGACGCCATTCTTTCCGTTCAAAGATCAGTAAGAGATGCTCACTTGGTGGTGCGAAATTCGGAGGATCAAAACTTCCTTAGGATCGACCTCAACCGCCGCTTGGGAACGAAAAATTCGGTGCCGCAACGACGTTGGTAGACAACAGCAGGATTCAAGGAGAACGTCATGTTTCCAAGTCTGGAAACGAAGCTTGAAAGATTCCAGGAGCTTGAAAAGCAACTGATGGATCCGGAGGTGCTTGGAAAACCTTCGTTAATGGTCGAGATTCAGCGAGAATACGGCGGATTGAAGAAAGTGGCCGAGGCAGTGCTTGAACATCGCCGCTTGAAGGCCGATATCCTCGCGGCTGAAGAAATGCTCGAAGTTGAGACGGATCGCGAGTCTCGCGAATACGCTCAGGCAGAACTCGATGAGCTTCAAGGAAGCTTGGAAGAGCTTGAAGAACGCCTCGAAGAAATCGTCGTTGCTGGTGACGCTATCACCCGCGGCGGATTGATTATGGAAATCAGGGCAGGCACAGGTGGGGAAGAGGCAGCCCTGTTCGCCAACGACCTGTTCCAGATGTACTCGCGGTATGTTGAAGTTCAGGGATGGAAGCTTGAACTCATCGAAGCGAGTCATTCAGACATGGGCGGCTTCAAGGAAATTGTCTTTTCGATCACCGGGGAAGGTGCGTTTCATCAGCTGCAGTTTGAGAGTGGTGGCCATCGTGTTCAGAGAGTTCCCGAAACGGAAACTCAAGGGCGGATTCACACGAGTGCTGCAACGGTCGCTGTGTTGCCGGAAGTTTCCGAGGTCGAGTTAGAGATCAAAGACGACGAACTCCAGATCGACACCATGCGAGCTGGCGGTCCCGGCGGTCAAAAGGTCAACAAGACGGAAAGCGCCGTCCGAATCACGCACCTTCCGACCGGGATTGTCGTGAAGTGCCAGGACGAAAAGAGTCAGCACAAAAACAAAGCCAAGGCGATGCGCGTCTTGCGTGGTCGTATTCTTGAAGAGAAGGAGCGACAGGCGAACGCGGAACGCGCCGAAGAGCGTCGAACTTTGATCGGGACCGGCGATCGAAGCTCCCGCATTCGAACGTACAATTTTCCCGACGGACGATGCACTGATCACCGGATCGGCCTCACTCTTTATAAACTCGATCAGATTATGCAGGGGAACCTGACTGAGTTGATCGAAGCGATGCTGGAATTTGATCGACAGGAAAAGCTGAAGAAGAAGTGACAGTTCTTCTGTCAGACGTGCGAAATGGGGTTCGCGAGAATGGCATCAGAGAGTTCGTGATACGGGTCATGGAGGAGGAGGGTTGTGGCGGAGACTGAAACGACGGCTGGTTCGGATGGAAATGCCTGGACCGTCAGACGTATCCTCGAATGGACCATCCCGTACCTCCGCGAACGGGGAAGCACTCATCCGCGACTGGATGCGGAAATCCTGCTTGCTCATGCGAAAAACTGTCCCCGCATTCAGCTTTATACTCAATACGATGAACCGCTGACTGAGGCGGAGCGAACGCTCATGCGGTCACTGGTGAAACGTCGCGCATCGGCGGAACCGGTTGCTTATCTCGTCAATCATCGAGAGTTTTTCAGCCTCGATTTCGAGGTCGATCGTCATGTTTTCATCCCGCGACCGGACACAGAAACACTAGTTGTCGCGTCTCTTGAGACTCTCAAACCGCTGCCGACGGCCAATGTGCTTGAACTATGCACAGGCAGCGCGTGTATTTCCGTCGCGATTGCCAAGAATCATCCTGGGTCGAAAGTGACGACCGTTGAGTTGAATGCGGACACGGCGAAGGTAGCAGCCCGAAACATTGCAAAGCATCAACTTGAAGACCGAGTCGAACTTCTTCAGGGAGATCTCTTCGTGCCGATCCCGGATGATGCACGGTTTGACTTGATCGTCAGTAATCCCCCGTACATCCCGTCAGCGGAAATCGAGACGCTCGATCCCGACGTGCGCGATCATGAGCCGCGAATGGCTCTCGATGGGGGAGCGGATGGGCTCGATTTGATCCGTCGGATCATTGATCGGGCTCCCGATTTCCTAGGGCCAAAAGGCTGGCTGATGATGGAACTCGATTCGAGCCAGGCGGATGAAACATGCGAGTTGCTCCGGCAGAGAGGTTTCTATCAGGTTGAAGCCGTGGCTGATCTGTCACAGAATCTGCGAATCGTGGTAGGATGCCGATCCGATTCGACAGGAGCGTAAACGACATGGATGTTCTCAGAATTCGCGGCGGAGTTCCCTTGTCTGGAGTGGTCTCCGCAAGTGGTTCCAAGAATGCGGCACTGCCAATGATGGCAAGCTGTCTGCTGGCCGAAGGCCCCACAATTCTCGAGCGTGTTCCAAACCTCGTGGATGTTCAGACACTCGGGCAGCTTCTCACCGATCTGGGCTGTGCTGTCCGGACTTCGCAAGACGGCACGCTGTCGATTGAAGTGGTCGAGGAGTCGTCATCCGAAGCGGAGTACGAACTGGTTCGGAAGATGCGAGCGAGTGTTTGCGTTCTCGGACCTCTGCTTGCCAAGCGTGGGTTCGCTCGCGTCTCACTTCCCGGCGGATGTCAGATTGGACACCGACCGATCGATCTTCACCTTCAGGGACTGTCAGCTCTTGGCGCTGATATTGAGATTCGCAATGGAAGTGTCGTAGCTTCAGCGCAAAAGCTCCGAGGGGCGCGTGTCACAATGAGTGGCCCGTTCGGGAGTTCCGTGACTGGAACTTGCAACGTAATGAGTGCAGCCACTCTTGCTCATGGAAAAACATCTATCGAAGGCGCTGCCCAGGAACCGGAAGTCGTTGCGCTGGCTGAGTTCCTGAACGCGATGGGAGCGAAGATTGAAGGGGCTGGCACAGAGACGATTGAGATTGAAGGTGTGGAAGGTCTACGTGGGACGGAGTTCACCATCATCCCGGATCGAATCGAAGCAGCCACTCTACTGATTGCCGGGGCGATCACGCGGGGGAGTTTGGCTGTCGATGACCTGTGTGTTTCTCATCTGGAAGCAGTCCTCGAAGTGCTGAGTGATATCGGAGTCGCTGTTGAAGCGACAAGCAGCAGTTCCGTTCGAGTGGATGCGACAGGTAACTCATTTCGACCGCTGCGAGTGTCTGCCGTTCCATATCCTGGAGTGCCGACCGATGTTCAAGCGCAGCTGATGGCCTTCCTGTCTACGATTCGCGGTCAGAGTTCGATTCGCGATCAGGTGTTTCCCGATCGTTTCATTCATTGCGCGGAATTGAACCGCATGGGTGCCAGCATTCAACAATTCGGAAACCGGGCTGTGATTCGCGGAGTGGATCGGTTGCAGGGCACACACGTGATGGCGAGCGATCTTCGCGCGAGTGCGGCACTGGTTCTCGCGGGATTGGTTGCTCAGGGTGAAACAGTCGTCCGACGAATTTATCATCTCGATCGCGGATATGAGGTGCTTGAAAGTAAGCTGCGTTGTGTCGGAGCTGACATCGAGCGAATGGATGCTGCGGACTGCATGAAACCCGTCCAGACAGAGATGCGGCACTCTGCCTGATGCTCGCTGGTTGCGGATTCATTATCATCATGGTGAATTGAATGATGTTCGCGAGTTGTCGGACAGCCCGTTAGAACAGTTTCTGATTTTGTGTGCACAGGAAAGAGCAACTTGCTCGAGCAGCACCCTCTCCAGTTTGGAGTTCACCATGACTTCTGTGAGTCGCAGAGATTTTCTGATCGCAGCTGGGGCAGCTTCTCTGTTCTGTGGGCATCCGCCTGCGGTAATAGGAGTTGAAGACAAGTCTGGTTTGAAAACACCAACGGTGGGCGACGGAGAATTTGTCTTCGAATGCGAACATGACTGGGGGGAAGTTCCGAATCACATTACGTGGCGGAATACTCACGGAGTCGCTCTCGATCGTTCCGGGTTTGTCTATATCGTTCATCAGGGAGATGCGAAGCGTCCCTGCGATACGGTCGTTGTGTTCGATTCTGAAGGACGATATGTCCGTTCCTTTGGCCAGGAGTTTGCCGGAGGAGGGCATGGCATTTCGATTCGCGAAGAAGGAGGAGAGGAGTTTCTCTACTTGTGTGATATCCTTCATCGTCAGGTCGTGAAGTGCGATTTGTTCGGGGAGTGGATCTGGAAGAAGCGTTACCCTCGCGAGTCAAATCTCTATCAAAGCTTAGACTCTTTCTGTCCAACGAATGTTGCGTTCGGCACAGATGAACAGTGGTATCTCGGAGACGGATACGGCTCGGACTATGTCCATCGATTCGATGCTCAGGGACAGTGGATGTCAGCGGTCGGCGGGCACGGATCGCAGCCGGGGCAGTTTCAGATTCCGCATGGGCTGGTCTTTGTTCCGAATCGAGGAGAGGACGGGCAGTTGATCGTGGCTGACCGCGGAAACGCTCGACTTCAGTACTTCAGTCCTGACGGAACTCTCGTGAAGACTCTTCAAGGTGATTCCAATCAACTCGCACAGAGCGAGGACTCGCAAGAACGGACGAGCTCTGAGCGGGAGCTTGAAGATAGATCTGATGGATCGATCGTCACTTTGTGCCCTGGTTTGAGTTCTCCCTCGAACATGAACGTCTGGGAAGATCTTATGGTCGTGGCTGACCTGCATTGCCGGTTGATTGTTCTCGACTCTATGGACCAAGTCGTCGCACAGCTTGGAGGAGAACCAGAATGGACACAACTCGTCTTGGGACAACAAGGTATTCGCGAAAGTCGTGACTCGTGGGAGCCCGGAAAGTTTGTCCATCCACACGATGTTGCATTCGATGTGGATGGAAACTGCTATGTCGTGGAATGGGTTGAACCGGGGCGCGTTTCGAAGTTGGTCTGGGCCTGAGTCTCGTTTTTCTGAATCTGACCGACGATGGTTTGGTCAGTCTTTTTGCAGTGTTCGCTCAAGCGAGACGGTGCGAACCAACTCGAAAAATGTTGAGGCTGGACATATACTCACGTTTGCAGAACGATTGATTCAAAGGAGATGCTTACGTGCTCATTCAAATGGAACTCGCAAGAATTATCATCAGTGAGCTGACAGATCAGCAAATGGTGTATTTGCGAGAGGTAGATTCCGAAAACAGTGAGCATCGGTATTTTCCGATTGTCATTGGGATTTTCGAGGCGACCAGCATCGATCGCAGCGTCCAGGGGCACGTTCCGCAGCGGCCGTTGACTCACGATCTGTTGAAGAGCGTCATCGAAGAGATGGGCGGAGAGCTGGAAGACATCGTCATCACGAATCTTGTCGAGCACACGTACTACGCTGTGCTGAGAATTCGGCATCAGGGAGAAATCGTCGAGATTGACAGTCGTCCCAGCGATGCAATCGCCTTAGCTGCACACTATGACCCGCCGAAGCCAATATTTGTCGACGAAGCGGTCCTGGATGCCGCTCTGGGTTAGAGAATGCTCTTTCAGCCAACACGTGCGGGAACGTCCGTACGTGTGGCTCAAAGATGCTTAGCGTGAGCCGTCTTGAAGCTTATTGATTACGACTCGAAATCTTCGAGTGGATGATCTCCCGTCACCTTCTTCTTGCCGGGAGTTTCTGTTTCCTGACGAGAGTTGACCTCCGTCGTGCGGTGGCTTTGACCTGATCGTGCTCGCGATTCGGAGATGTACTTCCGACGGAGTTCGCGGCGTTGCTGCAGAACCTGATTGAACTCGAAGCTCCAGTTACGTCGCTTACGATACGGTTCCAACAAGGCAATGACTTCGGTCATCGTCGCGGGTCGGCCATCAGGATCGATCGCCATCATGCGTTGAACGAGATCGGACAATTCTTTCGGAATCTTTTGATTGTATTTTTCGATTCGCGGTCGCGGTTGATTCCGGTGAGCTTTGACCGTGTCAACACGGCTGAGTCCGGGGAATGGACGCTTGGCAGTCAGTGCTGTGTATAAGGTGCATCCCAGTGAATAGACGTCGGCCCGTGGATCGACTTTCAGCGAATCCAACGACTGTTCAGGTGGGATAAAGTCCGCTGTGCCGAGGCAGTCGTGACCAAAGATCATCGCGAGCGAGAATTCTTCGTCGAAGGCTGCTTCGTCGGCGAGTGTCAAACCGAAGTCCAACAGCTTCGCGTTTCCGTCGACTTCAATCAGGATGTTGTCCGGCTTGACGTCTCGGTGCACCATTCCCTGATCGTGCAGGTACTGAAGACCTTCGGCAGCCTGACAAATCACATCGCAGGCGGCATCGTGTTTGAGTGGTCCAGAGCTGAAACTGATCCCTTCCAGAAGGGTCACTCCCTGAACCAGTTCCATGACCATATACTCTGTCTCTCCGTAGAGAGCTTCGAGTGTTCCAAGCTGAAACGTCTTGACCAGTTTCGGGTGGTCAAGCTTCATGCCAGCTCGTGCTTCGAGCTGGAATCGTGTTCGAATTCCAATGTCGTGCTTGGTCAACTCACCGAGCAGTTTGACAGCCACGAACTGGCCCGTCTGCTGGTGTCTGGCGATGTAGACGGTACCCATCCCGCCGTAGCCGAGTATGTCGACGAGAGAGTAATTATCGACAGTCAAGTGTCGACCTCGTCCATTGAGAATCTCTTCCGCCTGGTATCTCGAAATCAGCTTCGATTTCACAGCTCCCATCGCGACATCGACGGAGCTTGTCTCCGAATCGATTTCCATAGAATCTGCGAACTGCTGGATTCGAGCTGGAGAGAGAATCCGACTCTTGAGAAGTTGATTCAGAAATGGGTGTTGTGCGACCGTCATGCTTGATTTGCAATTCCTGGACAAGCCATGCGAGTGTGCAAAGGAGTCTCTAAAAGTCATCCAAAAACCTGTGCTTCGATTTGATTGTTCAAGCACTCAATGAATGAGATCAGGTTTCAAGATGAGTTCCAGAGCAAATGGCGCACCCAGAGTTGGGAACACCAATCAAAATTGTAGCATGTTTGGGGTGTCGTTAAACAGAATTCCGCAAACAAATCACAAGTCAAACCACGGAATTTGACTCAGTTGGAAGATGCTGAAAGATCGTCTTTTGGACAGGAGCAGGAGAGAAACTTGGCTGACGATCTATTAGATTATCGCTTGGTGAGTGCTCAAAGCTTTGAAAATCAGGTCGTGTCATGTCGGAATATGTAGAAATTGACGGAATTCGGCTCCATTTGGGGCATCCTGACAAGTCGTCAGGGGAGTGGATTGGGCAAACTGAGATACTGAAGCAAATTCTGGCATGCTGGTTGGTCGTCGATAAAGCAGATTTGCCGCTGACCCCTCGACTCGTCGGAACACCGGGAATCGGGAAGACGACGCTGGCCATCGCTGGTGCGCACGCACGAAAGCAGGAATTGTACATTTACCAATGTACGGCAGATACGCGTCCTGAGGACCTGCTCGTCACTCCTGTGCTCGCTGAAAACGGCAAGATTCAGTATCAGGCATCGCCGCTGGTAACAGCCATGATTCGGGGCGGAGTCTGTGTGCTCGACGAAGGAAATCGGATGAATGAGAAGTCCTGGGCTTCTCTCGCTCCGCTTCTCGATCATCGTCGGTATGTCGAGTCCGTCGTGGCTGGGATCACAATTCCGGCGCACAAAGATTTTCGATGCGCCGTCACGATGAACGACGACGATTCAACGTTTGAGATTCCCGACTACATTCTCAGTCGCCTGCAGCCCACACTGGCTCTGGGATACCCTTCTCGCGAAGACGAGTTGGCGATTCTCAAGTATCACCTTCCGTTCTCGGACGAAGAGATGCTGAATCTGACAGCTGAGTTCCTGCAGCAGTCTCACGAACTCAAGCTCGATTTCTCAACACGCGACGGAATCAACGTTCTGCGGTTCGCTCTCAAGCGGCTTGCTGCCGAACCTGATCATCCTCTCGCCAAAGATGCGGTTTGGCGAGACTCGCTCGAAAAGTGTCTCGGGGAAGATGCGACCGACCTGCAATCTTTGGCAGATAAGAAACGGCAGTCACTCGGGGGAAATGTTCTGCCGATGGGGTTGGGCGACTTCTTCTTCGATCCGGATCATCCTCTCCATCCGGATAATGATTTCGATGACGACGACGATGACGAGTGAACCGTTCAACGGTTTCTCTGCGCTCGTTTGAGGCCGCAGCTTTTGTCGAAAGCTGCTCTTGCTTGGTGAATTTGAAGCAGTGGATTCCCGCGTGGTTGTGGATTGAAACGTCTGTTGCGAAAAGTTGGTTGGTCGATTTTTTGCAACGGGCTGTTGGCAGCCTACGCTGATTTTGTTCTCAGTCGTTCATTCTTTCGCGACATTTGCTGGCAGTTCTCCCATGCGGAGTTTTGGCATCGTTCTGGCGCGAGTTTCGATGGAATGTTGTGCGAAATCACCATTTTAAGATTTTTCCGACGAATTCGTCTCATCGAAAAAATTCGTAACGCCTGTCGAGAATTAGAGACTTACGTTTCAGCATTCGAAAACGTGAAGCTTTGCGGAGCGAGCACAGATTCAGATTCTGAATCAGTTCCTTCGAAACAGACCGGATCAAGCTGTAAATGACAGCTAGAGTCAGGGACAGCTTTACACGGTGCGAGGCTTCGGGTTTTCGAACGTCATTTAATGACGAGCGGAAAGTAGCCTATTGAATCTTGCAGGTCAGATCGATGTTGGAACGTCAAGCACAACTGATTCTAAAGCCAGGGATCCAGGAAAGCGGACGGAGGTTTCGGCACACTCAAATCGTGGCTGATGTCCTTGCACAGATCGATCTGGACAGCCACCGGTTCCTGCTGATTGAAGACGATCGAGGAGAGTTGCTGGGAATTGTTGAAGTCGAAGAATTGCTTCAACGAGTTGCTTCACCGAACTTCATCGAACGTCGTCGCTGGTGTGATATGGCTCTCGGTTCTGCAATCGGAGCGAGGTTGGACTGCTATCAGAAAAATCAGTCAGAAGACTGGAAGAAGCTGGGAGCCGAAAGTGAAGTGAAGATTGACGGCTACACTGTTTCGACAGCCAAAGATGACATGGCAGCACTGCTGATTGAAGATGAACTCTACTTGCGATGGAGTTCAATCAAGCGGATTTTGGACGATGCGTTGGTCGATCCCGTTACGCGATTGCCGAATCGACTGGTGTTCGAACGACGAATCGAAGAAGAGTGGCAGCGACTGACGCGCAATTCGACTTCACTCTGTGTGGTCCTGATCGATCTCGACTTCTTCAAGCAGATCAATGACGAGTTCGGTCATTCCGTTGGCGATCAGGTGCTGCTCGAAGTCGGCAATGTGATTCGTAGTCAACTGCGGTCGTACGATCTTCTCGTCCGTTACGGAGGAGACGAGTTCGCCGCCGTTCTTTCCGGATGTACAGCCTCACAACTGAATATTCCGATTCGGAGAATTCAGGAAGGTGTTCGAAAGATCGCCATTCAGTCTCTCCCGGAACTCCCGACTTTGTCGTTGTCCATCGGCGCAGCGATGATTCGGTCACAACTTGATTCACCGACGACCGAAGATCTCGTCAATCAAGCAGACAATTGTCTCTACGCAGCCAAGCAGAATGGTCGAGACTGTGCCTACGTGCTCGATATGACTCGCAACGGGGCTGTTCCGACAGAAGTGTTCGGGTCGAACGTCATGGGCTTGGACGACTCGCAGCCACTCCTCTAAAGAACTTGGAGTGAAAGAAGCGAGTGTCCCTCCCGGTTGAGTGCTCGAGATTTTTCAGGCTCACGCTGGACTTCGAGAGTGCACAGGATAGAGCAACCTGCTCTATGGCTGGTCAAAGTGAAACTCGAAGGAAGCAGTCTCATCTTCGGGGATGACAACATTGACTTCGTCTTGCTTCGCTCCTGACGAGACAGTCGCAGCGTCTTCAATGCTTGGTTGACGTGCGAAGGTTCCCATGTCGACAACGGACACGCTGTAGCTTCCGGGGACCGGGCCATCGACTTCGGGGATCTCGAACTTTCCGCCGCTCACCAGCGTGGCTGACGATGGTGATGCTTCTCGATCAATTGATTGAAAGGCGATCATGCCCCATCGCAACGGTTGGCCATCCACTTCAACAGCTCCACTCACAGAGACCCTCTTGTCAGCTGTCAGAAAGTTATTGACTCTCATCCAATCCAGCAGACGCTGTGGCCATGACGAGAGAACAGGATCGTTGGGTGCCAGCCCGACTCCGTGCCGTCCTTTCTGATAGATGTGCAGCTCAGCAGCTACTCCGTTTTCCATCAAAGCCGAGTAGTAGAGCAGGGCATTCTGAACCGGGACGACAGGGTCTTCAGCAGTATGAAACACGAACGTCGGCGGCGTCTCGGCTGTGACTTGAAGATGATTGGAAAGACTGTCAATCAATTCCGGGTCAGGATTCTCTCCAAGCAGATTCCTGCGCGATCCTCGATGGGCAGGGGCATCTTTCATAGAAATGACCGGGTAACAGAGCACTGCAAAATCAGGCCGTGAACCCTGTTTCGCCACGGGATCGTCGCTGTTCGAATCTCCCGCGTCAAAGTGTGTTGAGACTGTTGAAGCGAGATGACCTCCGGCTGAGAACCCCATGACACCTACGCGATTGGGATCAATCTTCAGTTCGTCGGCGTGAGCACGAGCGTATCGAATCGCTCGCTGGGCATCCTGAAGCGGGGCGGGATGCTGATAACGAGCTCCGTGTCGATAGGTCACCACCAGCCCGGTGACACCGTGTCGATTCCACCACTTTGCGATTTGATGACCTTCGTGGTCCATCGCCAGCCCGCCGTAGCCTCCACCTGGCAGAATCACCACCGCCGTCCCTGTGTTCGCTTCTTCGGGCTGATAGATTCGCACCAGCGGGATATCGAGATCTTCCTCTCCTTTTGCTCCCGGCGCTCCGTCGGGCCACAGCCGAATCGGTTCGGGACCAGCCGCAATCACGCCATTGCTAAAAGCTGCGATCGTCATCAGAAAAGAGAAAGAGAAGAACAGTCGTCGAGCGAGCATCGGGATTCCTCATCAGGGGATAGTCGAGGCCTCGATGGTAGTGGAAAGCGAGCCCGATCTGAAATGAGCACGAATCGCAGCTCAGCCACGAGACGGAAAGGATTAACCAAATTTTGGAGAACTTCCTGGTTCGCTTAAAACTCTCCCGGATCATCATTACCGGAACGGGTCAGCATCGCCTTCAAGACTGCCGGTTCGATGTTCTCGCTGAGAAACCGTGTTGCTCCATCTGCGAACAGGACGTTCGCTCGGCTTCGGTGATAGCTGGAGATGATTCCCGGTGACGAGTGTGGCTCCGGTCCGGGCAGATTGATTCCAAGTGCCTCGTCTGTAAGCTCGACATCGCGCGGTTCACACCATGGAATCTCTTCAATCCCGCAGGCTTCGACGATCATGACGGTGTTTGCTGACACATCAAAAAAATCAGACAGCCGAGTTGCTCTGGAATCCGGCCACGCAGTCTCCTCACCGGTGACTGCGAAATAATCCGTCCGCGGATAAACGTCCCCCTGCGCGGCTTTCGGAACGGAAGGGCATTGGTAGAAAGACAGTTTCGTTTTCGCCACTGTTTTGTTCGCCCCTTCGTTCCACTCTTCGTCAAAGTCGTATGTTTCATAGAGAGGCCCCTGATCCAGATACGGCAAGAGATTGACTCGCCAACTGTGCAGAGGCGACCCTGATTGATGAGGCGGAAACATCGCGTTCGCATCATGGTAATTGTGAAGTGCGAGCCCAATTTGTTTCAGGTTATTCTTGCACTGTGCACGTCTTGCAGCTTCTCCGGCGCGTGAGACCGGGATGAGCATGAACAGAATCAGAATTGTTGAAAGCAAGAAAAAACACCACGACAATCCAGCCCAGCCATGAACCTTACCAATCCCTAACCCGTTGGAAATGATGCAACTCAATCCCACGAGCCAGGTGATGATGAAGACCAGAGGATGAGCGCCGCGAAACGGTTCCCAAGGTGCTGCAGTGGGGAGCGTTAAGAGGTAACTCGTGCCGATGGCAATGAGCAGAATCAGCCACGGGTCGACGACACATACTTTGTGTTTCTTCCTGACGAAGAGCGACATCAGCCCCAGCCCGACGACCAGCACTCCACAATGCCAAAGTGTTGGCCACCAGCCCTGCATGTACCACGTCTGCGGCGGGAATTCGTACATGATCGCTCAGTTCTTGTTCACGACAATCGATAGTAGTTGGTCATTCTCAGGGTCCTCTAAGTGCTGACATTCCGACATGTTGACTCGTTCTTACGAGTGCACCCAAAGGGGCCGCTCTGGCTAAAACTCTCCTGAATCATCGTTGCTGGAACGGGTCAGCATCGCCTCTAAAATGGCAGGTTCAGTCCTCTCGCTGAGACTTCGAACCGCTCCGTCTGCGAATAGAACGTTGGCTCCTTCTCCGTGGTAGCTGGAGATAATTCCCGGTGACGAGTGTGACTCCGGTCCGGGCAGATTGATTCCAAGCGTCTCGTCTGTCAGCTCCAGATCGCGCGGTTCACACCACGGAATCTCTTTCTTTCTGCAAGCTTCAACGACCTGCAACGTGTTGGACGACCCATCAGAAAAGTCTGACAGTCGAGAAGCTTCGGAATCCGGCCATGCAGTCTCCTCTCCGGTAATTGCGAAATAATCCGTCGGCGGATAGGTGATTTCCTGATAGTTTCTTGGGATGGAATAGCATTGGTAGAAAAGTAGATCCGTTTCCGCGACTAACTTGTTCGACCCTTCGTTCCATTCTTCGCCAAAGTCGTATGTTGCATAGAGAGCCCCTTCGTCCAGATACGGCAAGAGATCGACTCGCCAACTGTGCGAAGGTGACCCTGATTGATGAAGCGGAAACATCGAGTACACGTCATGATAAGTGTGAAGTGCCAGACCAATTCGTTTCAGTTGATTCTTGCATTGTACGCGCCTTGCTGCTTCGCGACCCATGGCGTCGAAAGGCAGTGGAATTAAACACGTAAACAAAAAAAGAGGTGCGATCACAACAGTTCCGAGGCTGATCCAGACCTGGAAATCACTATCTTTCTGCGTCAGCAAATACCAATTTCGAATCGTTGCGACTGCAGCTGCTCCCCAAATCATCAAGAAGAAGATGGCAGGTGCCGGTCGGTGAGTCTCCCATGGCTCTCTTCCCCGCGGTACCAGAAAGAGACATGTTGCCAGTGCCGCGATGACTGCAATCTTGCCTGCGTCATACGGATCAGGAGTTCGCTTCTTTCTCGCGTACAGCGACATCAGCCCCAACCCAACGGCCAGAACTCCACAATGCCAGAGCGTTGGCCACCAGCCCTGCATGTACCACGTTTGCGGCGGGAATTCGTACACGAAAGCTTCTCCCGGTTCAGCCCAATTCGTCTTGGCCCGTCATCATCAGCGGTCTCACCACTTGGATTCTACGAACTTGTCGCTGGGATTGATTGAAACTTTTTGATTGGTTCACGACAGTATCTGTGAGAATCGCTTTCAGTTTGATTCAACCTCCAACACATTCCCACCTGTTTTCAATTCGGGAAGACATTATGCGTCACCTTGTTGCAGCTTGTGTGCTGCTTGTTTCCCTTTCAACATTTTCGTTTGCCCAACGTCTCGAAATTCCTCGCCGACACGAAAAACCACCCGGCCCAGCTCTCTCAGCAGAGGAAGCTGTCGCAAAGATGGTCGTTCCGGAAGGCTTTTCGGTGCAAGTTGTGGCTCACGAACCGGACGTCGTGAACCCGGTCGGAATGTGCATCGACGAAAAAGGGCGATTCTGGATTACCGAGAGTTTCGAGTACCCGCGCCGAGAACCGGGGCCAGGCCGTGACCGTATTAAAGTCCTCGAAGATACCGATGGAGACGGACGAGTCGATAAGACCACCGTCTTTGCCGAGGGATTGAATATTCCCTCGGGAATTGCCGTCGGCTATGGAGGAGTCTGGGTTGCGAACGCTCCCGATTTGCTCTTCATGCAGGATACTGACGGAGACCTGAAGGCAGACAAAGTCGAAACAGTGGTCACCGGGTTTGGAAGAACGGACACTCACGAACTGCCAAACTCTCTGACGTGGGGACCCGACGGATGGCTCTATGGTCTCAATGGCGTCTTCAATTACTGCGATGTGAAGTACACCGAAGAGAACCCGAACTTCGACCCCAATCACCCGGGCTGGAAGTTCACCTGTGTGATGTTTCGTGTGCATCCCAGAACACGCGAGTTTCAGATCTTCTCGGAAGGAACGAGCAATCCGTGGGGAATTGCAATTAACGGAGAAGGGGACTTCTTCATCTCCGCCTGCGTGATCGACCATCTCTGGCACATTGTTGAGGATGCTTATTACATCCGTCAGGGTGGACCTTACCCACCGCACACCTGGCCGCATCGTTCAATCGTCGACCACAAACATCAGAAGGCTGCCTATTGCGGAATTACGTGGTTCGAATCGCCAGCCTATCCTGCTGAATATCAAAATGTGCTGTACATGGGAAACATTCACGGCGCCTGCATCAATGCGGACATCGCCGATCCCAACGGTGCTTCCTACAAGGGGCGACCACACCCCGGTTTTCCTGCTCCTGAAGGGGCTTTCGAGCACGATACCGTCCGCAAGATTGGAGAAGGCGAAGACGCTCGGCTGGCTGATTTTCTGAGTGCCAACGATGCCTGGTTCATGCCCGTTGTTCAGAAAGTCGGCCCGGATGGATGCCTTTACATTCTCGACTGGTACGACAGATATCACTGCTATCAGGATGCCAATGCCGATCCGGAAGGTGTCGATCGCGGCAAGGGCCGGCTGTATCGCGTCGTCTACAAGGGACACGAGAATTCCAAGGCGGCGGATCTGGGAGCGAAGACCGACGACGAACTCGTGGCACTGCTCGATGATGCCAACGTCTATAACCGAGAGACCGCTCAGCGACTTCTTTCAGAACGCATCGCGGGTGATTCCGAAGCGTATGCCACACTCGATTCGCAGGCACTCGATACTCAACGTGAAACGGATTCACGATTGCGATCGATCTGGACGCTGTCGGGAACGTCGGCGGGGATCTCAGAAGAAACCCTTGAACAACTCGTAGCTGGTTCCGATCCGCTCATCCGATCCTGGGGAATTCGTCTCGCGAGAAACCTCGAACCAGAAGCTCCTGGGCTCGGAGAAATGGTCGTCAGCGAATTCCTGAATCCTGAAGCAGAAGATCCGTATAAAGGCGATCGATTTCAGAATCTCGATCCGAAGGTCCTTTTGCAACTCGCTGTCTTGATCCCGAAGTACGACGGAACCGATTTTCTGGTCCCGCTGAAATTTCGCCAAACCGTCGAGTTGATGCATGTTCAAAAGGCAGCTGCAAACGATCCCTTGATCACTCACGTCGTCTGGCAGAATCTTCTGGACATGTCGAATACTGAAGGTGCCATGTCCGATGTTCTCCGTGGATTTCTGACGGTGCAATCTCAGGAAGATCGTCAGCCTCCTGTCTGGATGGGACGACTGGTCAACGTGGCCATGTCTCGATATGCACTCACAGGAGAACAGGCAGCTGCGATGATCGCCGTCGCCAGCCGCGATTCGCGAGTCGCTCGTAATGTGATCGGAGAGCTGACCCGCGGCATTCAGCAATATCCTCCGAAGGAAGAGTTTCTGGCGGAATTTCGAGCATCTGCGGAACCGATCATCCGCAAGGTACTGATCTCCGGACGGGAGAACGAACTCTTTGAAGACTACCTGTTCCTCGGGGCTGCGTTGGGAATGAGCGAAGCTCAAGTCGCGATGCGGCAAGAGTTTCATAACTCCCGCGATGAACAGTTTCGTCTGAAAGTCGTGCAGACACTCATCACTGCCAAAGACCAACAGATCCTGACCCTGGTCCGTGACTCGCTCACTTCGAAAACGGCGAGTGACTCGTTCCGATCCGGATTGATTTCCTCATTAGGGGATCTCAATGATCCTGCGATTGCAGAGATGCTGATCGAAATCTACGACGACTTGCAGCCGAATGTTCAACCGAGAGTCATCGAAGTGCTGACGCAACGGTCATCATGGTCGCTGGCTCTTCTCAAGCAAATCGAAGCGGAACAACTGGCGAAGGAACTTCTCAACCTCAATCAGCTGAAACGAGTTGCTTCGTTCAACGACGACGAATTGAAGGCAGCGATCGCCAGAGTCTACGGGCAAATTCGCGAAGACAGACGTTCCGATCGTCAACACGTGATCAACTTCCATCGAGACTTTCTGAACGGCACGCCCGGCGATCCGCATCAGGGTGTTGCAGTCTTCAAGAAGGTCTGCGCACAGTGTCATAAGATCTACGGCGAAGGAGCAGAGGTTGGTCCCGACATCACGCGGAACGGCCGCAACAACTGGGAGCAACTTCTGCAGAACGTTTTCGATCCGAGTGCCGTCATCGGTCCTGGGTATCAAGCCCGACTGCTGGCTACTGAAGATGGACGCGTTTTGACAGGCCTGCCCATCGAAGAGAGTGACACGCGAGTCGTCCTGAAAATTCAGGGTGGCAAAATCGAAAACATTCCACGTGAGGAGATTGAAGCTTACAAAGTCAGCGAAGTTTCCATGATGCCGGAGGACCTCGAGAAGCAACTCACTCCGCAGGAACTCGCTGACCTGTTTGCCTTCCTCGCTCTCGACAAACCACCAACTGACCCGGGAGCCACAATTCTCAGCGGCGCACCGAAACAGAAGATTCGAGACCAGAAATCTGAAGGCTCAGAGTAAACGAGTTACGCAGTTTAAAGCTGCTTGAGCCTTCTCAACGCAATGAAATCCTCGAGGCGATTTGCATCGCCTCGAGGATTTTCTTTTTTCACTCGCGTCGGTTGGTGGATGCCGCTTCGGTGACTCATGTAAGGATCGAGTCAGAGAAAACACGATCGTGGTTGAGAGCATTTTCTGATTTGGTGTGCACCGGAAAGAGCAACATGTTCTAGTGAATGACGACGTCATCGAGACCATCCTCTGGTTCCGGGTATTGCGGGTCCATTTCTTCGAGAGTGTGGCAAATCGTCTTTGCAATGACCCAGTTGCGGTACCAGTTTTGATTGGCTGGGATGATGTACCACGGAGCATGTTTGGTTGAGCACTTCGAGAGAACGTCTTCGTAAGCGTTCCGATAGTGGTCCCAGTTTCCGCGTTTGACGAGATCTTGTTTTGAGAACTTCCAGTTCTTCTCTGGAATGTCGATTCGTTCTTCGAACCGTTCCTTCTGCTCATCCTTCGTGATGTGCAAATAGAATTTGAGAATCCTCGTGCCGGTGTCTGAGAGGTATTTTTCGAACTGATTGATCTGCTCAAAGCGTGGCTCCCAGATTTCTTTCGGGGCCAGTTCTCTCACGCGGACAACAAGCACATCTTCGTACTGTGACCGATTGAAGACGTGGATCATCCCCTTTGGTGGGACAGCAAAATGGATGCGCCACAAAAAGTCGTGGGCCAGTTCACGGTGAGAAGGTTGCTTGAAAGAGACGACTCGCACACCCTGCGGATTGACCCCCTCAAAGACAGCCCGAGTCGTTCCGTCTTTGCCGCCAGCATCCATTGCTTGAAAGACGATCAGCAGTTTCTGCCGTTCTTCGGCGTAAAGTCGCGCCTGAAGTTCGGCAATCTTCTTTCGATACTTCTTGAATTCCTTCTCAGCTGCGTCACGGTCGTCGTGCAGCTTCTTGCCATCTGCTTCGATTTCCTTCAGCTGAACATCTGTTCCTGGATCAACTCGGTGCGGCATCGCCATAGTGCTGCTTTTCTGTGCTGAGGAATGAGAGTTGTTCTGTCGATTGGACCAACTCTTTGCATCAGTCGCAACGAAAAGGGAATCGATGCTGTCCAATCACGCGGAGTACGCTTAACGATTCGACACTAGATTCGACGAATTCAGCCCAGACCGCGCGACTTCGACAAAATACGCTCCCTAATGCGATCCGGAAGAACTCATACAACTGCCCTACCGATAAGGATTTCTAGAAGTTACGGAGTTGACATTGCTCCCATGCGTCACAGAATGTCATGATAGCGGGTACCGTTTTCCCTTCCTCTTGGCCCGATCAATGATTGCGCAGCTGATACCGATTGATGGCTCAACACCGATTACACTCAATCGGAGTCTGACCATTGTTGGGCGCAAAGCTGATCTCTGCGATCTGATTCTGGAGCACGCCAGCGTCTCAAAGCTGCATTGTGCTGTCGCTAAAACTGACGGATTGCTTTTCATCCGGGACTTGGGCAGCACCAACGGAACAAAAGTCAACGGCCAGAAAGTCACTCGCGGAGCTCTCTTGCCCGGTGACGAACTCTCGTTTGCGAATGTTCGATTTCGCGTTCACTTAGGGCCAAGCCCGGAAACCGGTGCTGAGAACACGGGCGAAATTCTGGAGTCGCTGGAGATTCCTGCCAGTGATGATGACGGCAGTGGAGAGCTGGTTGGGGTCGATAGCGAAACCGGTCTCCCATTTCTTTCAGATGATCTCGAATAATTCGAGAAGCCAGTCATCGCGGTTTTCTTTTCACAGCCAAAGATGCTTCGGGCTGTAAATACGCTTGCGAAACGTGTTTCCCGCGATCACTCGACGACGAAACTGGCTCTCTCCCATCCTACCTTCCTTACCACCTCTGCAATCTGATTCCCCATCTGATTCCGCAAAACCCGAATATTTTCACAAGTTTGCGCGATTGCCGGAACGATATAGGTGATGACGGACATGACGTTGTTCGTCCCTAACAGTTGTAGTTGGACTGACTTCCTGTGAGATCAGACTCATCATTTCACTCACAGACGTCTTCGCAGCACCTGGAGACAATCAGATGAAGTTGTTGAAGAAACGAACCAAGCAGTTGTGGCTTTTGGCTGCACTCGCAATGGTCACGTTACCCACAAGCGGATGTAATCTTCTCGGTTGGACCTGGCAGACAGCCTGGACCGGGGCATTGTTTTTCGGAACGACCCCGTTGATCCCCGTCACGCCGTATTTCAGCCAGGAAATTGAAGACACCTATTGGGAAGAAGAGCGTTACAAGAAGGTTCCGATTCTGGATCCCGTCGAAGGTGAAAATGCTCCTCTGTTCTGTCTCGATCCACCTCAGCCCGATGAAGTGATGCGAGCACTCCCGGACGACACCGCTGGCGGTTTCCCGTTCCTTGCTGAGACCTCACGAAACAACGTTCGAATCGTTGTCGAACCGATGGTCGACCGAATTGACGAGTGTCGGTTCTTCCCACAGGTTGGACCTGCACGACTCCACCACTGCCATTACAAGTGCACCGTTTACTTCGATGAATTCAAGCGATCAAGCTGGCCTGTCCCATTCACCGCCAAAGATCAGGTTGAAGAAGTGGTCTACATCGACCACGACCACCTGATTCGGTGTGCCGGACCTGTCGTCGACTAGTTGTGAACGGAGTCTCGGAATGCCGAGATCTCCAGGTGCTCGAAAGCCCGGCCGCCAACTCGGCCGGGCTTTCGCATGCGCGGATTCTCAGTCGTCGTGACATCGACTTCATGGGCGAAAGTGAATCGAAAGCGATCACCGGGCGAAGACGTTCGAGCCTATTCTGATTTGCGACGTGCGAGGTGTTCCAGGATGGGAGCAATCAGGGCTGTCCAGCCGGTCTGGTGATTGGCACCCAAGCCGCGTCCGGAATCTCCGTGGAAGTACTCATAAAACAGAATGAGGTCTTTCCAATTCTCATCGCTGAGCAATCGCTCATTCCGGGAATAGCTCGGGCGAAATCCTTCTTCGTCTTCCACAAACAAACGGACGAGTCGACGACGAAGTTCATCGGCGACTTCCTGCATCGTCATCATGACACCGGAGCCGGTCGGGCATTCCACTTTCAGAGTATCACCGTAAAACTGGTGATACCGCTCCAGCGACTCGATCAGAAGATAGTTCATCGGAAACCAGATCGGCCCACGCCAGTTTGAGTTTCCGCCGAACATGTAGCTGTCAGACTCTCCCGCGATGTAAGTGACGCACGTTTCCTGGTTCCCGACGTTAAAGCAGAACGGGTTCTTCTCGTGAAATTTCGAGAGTGATCGAATCCCGAATTTCGACAGGAACTCGTCTTCGTCGAGCAGGTACTTGAGAATTCTTTCGAGTCGTTCACGAGTCGGAATCGCGAGCAGCCAGAGACCGTTCGTTCCGTCATCGTCTGCTGTTCCGTGCTCGAGGAACGTCATGAACTCATTCAAATCACGCCGATGTTTGAGCATCCAGTTCATTCGCTTCTGAAATTCAGGAAGCTGATTGATGATGCGCTCGAACAGAATGTCGACGGTGAAGAGTGGAATGATTCCCACAATCGACCGGATCTTCAGTGGGATGCTTTGACCGCCGGTGTAAAGGTGGTCGTAATAGAATCCATCTTCCTCATCCCAGAGACCACTCCCGTCGAGTTGATTCATCGACTCGGCGATTGAGATGTAGTGCGAGAAGAACTTGTAGGCGATCTGCGAGTACGACGGATTTCCGTCCGCCAGTTCGAACGCGATGGACATCATGCTCGCACAGTAGAAAGCCATCCAGCCGGTAGCATCCGCCTGTTCCAGATGACCTCCCGTGGGAAGTGGTTTGGATCGATCGAAGACTCCGATGTTATCCAGCCCAAGGAAACCACCGGTGAAGATGTGACGTCCGCGAATATCTTTTCGATTCACCCACCACGTGAAATTCAGCAACAGCTTCTGAAAGACCTTGGAGAGGAATTCGCGGTCACGATGTCCCGGCGGACCGGATCGCTGATAGACACGCCAGCAAGCCCACGCATGCACCGGCGGATTCACGTCGCTGAAGTTCCACTCGTAAGCTGGAATCTGACCGTTGGGATGCATGTACCATTCACGGAGGAACATCGACAGCTGATCCTTCGCGTAATCGATGTCAAGATTCGCGAACGGAAGCATGTGGAATGCGGAGTCCCAAGCTGCGTACCAGGGGTACTCCCACTTGTCGGGCATCGAGATGACATCACGATTGAACAGGTGCTGCCAGTCTGCATTTCGAACGAGGTTGGTCGAGTGGTCGTAAATGGGGCGTTGTGGGCCGTCGTCCAGCCAGTCTTTGACCGAGTAGCAGTAGAACTGTTTCGTCCAGAGCAGTCCGGCATTGGCCTGTCTGAGAACGCGCCGCTCGTCTTCGTTTAATCCCGCTCCGACTTTCAGTCGATTGAAAGCGTCAGCTTCTTCGATTCGCCGATCGAAGACTCGGTCGAAGTACTCGCTGAAGGGCATCTGCGGAACTTCTTTGACCGGCACGAGCCTGAGGCGAATCTGCATCTGTCCCCCGGGAGGGATTTCCATTTTGTAATAGGCAGCTGCTTTCGTTCCGTACTGATGCGGATTAACCGCGTTCGTTTCACCATTGACGACATACAGATGAAATGCATCTTTGCAGCCTCCGCGAATGACTTCGACAGCTTGTTCGCGTGAGGGGTTGGTTTCGTTCTCTGTGAAAAGCCACTGTGGTTTGGAACCATCGGGAGCAACGTCGGCGAAGATCTGAAACTCTCCGAGTGAAGCGTGCTCGGCTCGTATCGAGTCTTTGGAGGCGGCCGACAGTTTCGGTTTTGGGAGGCCGGCTTCGTAAACGTTCGGAGTCGACCAGGTGTTGCGAAAGCAGAATTGCGGAAGCAGATGCAACTCGGCAGTTTCGTCTCCGCGATTGACTGCAGTCACACGAATGCAGGTATCTTCTGGGGAAGCCTTGGCGTACTCCACGAACACGTCGAAGTAGCGGCTCTCGTCGAAGATCCCGGTGTCGGTCAGTTCATACTCGAGTTGTTGCCGATTGCGATTACGGTTTTCTTCGACGAGTTGAGAGTAGGGGAATTCGGTCTGCGGATACTTATACAGTCCTTTGCAATAAGAGTGAGTCGGAGTGGCATCCAGATAGTAATAGCACTCTTTGACATCTTCCCCGTGGTTCCCCTCGGGGCCACTCAGTCCGAAGAGCCGCTCTTTGAGAATGGGGTCTTTTCCATTCCACATCGCGAGTGAAAAACTCAAGCGACCTTTTCGATCACACCAGCCGAGGATTCCATCGTCGCCCCAGCGATAAGCCCGCCAGATGGCATCGTCGTGAGTGAAGTAGTTCCAGGGTTCGCCGTGACTCGAATAGTCTTCCCGAACCGTTCCCCATTGACGTTCAGCGAGGTATGTGCCCCATCGCTTCCAGTTTCCGTCGACGTCTCCGCGAGACTCTTGAGCAAGTCGTTTGACTTCCGCACCGGTAATCGAAAAATCGGCCATCTTGTCCCTTCGTCTCAAATTTCCGCTCAATACATTTGACCGGCTCCATTGAGAACTGTATTTGAACAACTTCCCAGTCAAGAAAGAACTGGTTTCTACACTTGTCTCGTCGATATGTGTCGACTTCAATGCGTTCGCATCAATGCTCGACTCACTTTTCCCGAGGTCGTTGAAACAATTATGTCCGAGTGGAAACGCAAGATCCCTTTTCAGGTCGATATCGCTGGTGTCATCGATATCATGGGGTCATCTCTTTACAGCCGCTACGATACTCCGATTCGAGAACTGCTTCAAAACGCACATGATGCCATCATGCGCCGACGACGTGGCGATTTGCAATTTCAGGGGAAGATCGTCGTCCGGCAAGATTCAGACGCTGGTACTCTTTCATTCACTGACGACGGAGTCGGCCTCACTCCCGAAGACGCCGAAAACTATCTCGGAACAGTCGGCCTCGGAATTACTGGTCTGATCAAGCGAGGAACTCCTCCTCTCTCGCAACAATCTGGAACTGCCGACAATGGAGACCTGATTGGTCAGTTCGGAGTTGGGCTGTTCAGTGCGTTCATGCTCGCGGACCGACTCGTCGTGGAAAGCCGAAACGAGAACGCAGAGTCCGGAGTCCGCTGGGAGGCAGGGCCCGGAACTGAAATCGACCTGTCGAACATCGAGCGAAGTCAGTTTGGGACCACCGTCACTTTGATCCTGAAACCGGAATACAAGTTTCTGTCAGAGAATCCAGAATCTGTCGAAACTGCGATTCGCGATCATGCTGACTTTTTGCCGATCCCGATTTTCCTCAACGATTCAGACGTGCGGGTCAACGTCATTCACGCAGCCTGGTTTGATGCCCAACAGGATCAGGAATCGACCGAGCTGGCCATCGAAGAATACTTCGACGAGACTCCTCTCGATGTGATTCCCATTCGCATTGAAAAACCAGTTTCGATTTCCGGAGCGCTCTACGTCAGCCCACAGCGAGTTCCTGGATTCAGCGATCTTCCGACAGTCATGGTGACTGTTCGCAGGATGGTGATCTCTCGCAAGCTTCAGGGCATCCTTCCGGTCTGGGCGACTTTCTTACGCGGCTGCATCGAGCTGCATGACTGCTCCCCGACTGCCAGTCGAGAAGATCTGGTGCGTAACCGGGCATTCGAAAACGTGTGTGAGGTTCTCGAGCAGATCCTCTTCGAGCACTTCGAAAAGCTGGCGGATGCGGACCCGCAGCGGATGGAGTCGATTGTCAACTGGCATCGCTATTCCCTGGCTGGGGCGGCGATCGAGAACGAACGACTTCGTCAGGTCCTGAAACAATCCTATCGGTTCCCGACTTCTCACGGTCTGCTCACGATTCAAGAGATCCTCGACAAGTCTGAAGCGGACCCGCTCTTTGAAGACGATGTCGATCGAGTTGTCTGGTACAACCCGGATCGACGACAGGAACGCTGGATCAATTCGCTCTTCGCTTCTCATTCGGCACCTTGCGTCAGTACGTTCCGCAGCTTTGAAGAGTCACTTCTTGCGCAGTGCCTTGCCGATGATTTCGATGCCGGGATTGAAAGTGATCTGCGTCTTGCGACACCGACCGCACCGAATTTCTCGGCGATGATTCTGGGCGTTCAGGATCTCGAAGATGCAGCTCCTGAGTGGATTCAGTTTCTTGAGAGTTCACAAGCGAGGGTTTTGCTCGGATCGTTTCGTGCCGATCAACCTGTGATGGCGTTCTTGAACGAGCGACACGAGCTTGCGAAGTCTTTCGAAGAACTCAAGCAGCGAGGCGAGATTCCTACCGGGTTTCAGCGACTGATCGACACGCATTTCGCTGATGCTCCAACTTCCCAAAATGAGATCATTCTCAATCGAAATCACCCCATGATCTCCCGAGCGCTTTCGCAGAAGCCGGGGACTCCGCTTTCGTGCGTTGTTCGTCTCATCGTGGCGAATGCACTGAACAGTGCTGGGGGAACGACAACCAAAGAAGCTCGCCAGCAACAACAGGACGATCTCGACTGGATCGCCGAATGTCTTTGGGGACGCGACTCTTAGAGCTAGTTCAATTCCGGCTCAGTGTGATTCGAATCGGTGAGCGGACCCTTCATCGTACGGATCTCCGTCAGGTGAGTGCATGCGGCCCATGAAAATGGTCTAATACGCCTCCGCCTGCGCGGGAAACAGCGAGACGATTCAAACTTCAGCTTCGAAACGACAACTGCCATGAGTGCAACGCTCGAATCATCAAACGGACACCTCCCACCGGGCACTTCGGCTTTCGAACCCGCTGATGGGGAATGGCTTCAGTCGATATCGTTTCGCGGAGGTGCAACTCGCGGCCTAGGGAATGCTGCGAAAAAAGGTGACCTCGAAGAGTTTTCACGGATCATGAAAGAGGATTTGCTTTCTCTTGCTATGAAGAAGCGGGAACGCAAAGAGCTACAAAAGGATCTCAGAACACTCTGGCCAAATGCCTCCACTTCTGATGAACCCGAAGGTGCGTGGGAACGAATTCTGTTCGGGAAACTCAAACGCAAGTCGGAAGTCGCTGCGGAGATTCATGCCCGAATTGCTGAGAACCTCGACTCTGACACGAACTTTCAGTCATTGTGTTCGGCAATCTGGATTCTCTCACTCAAAGTCGATGTGCTGTCGACCGAAGCGTTAATCGACTTATGGCGATGGGTCGTTCAACAGGGCCAATCGTGGCTTGAGAACAAACCGGAAGTCGACCCCGATCAGGCGCTCAGTCAGCTTCCATTTCTTGAAACTGTCTTCATGCTGGCGGTTTCGCTTCGAGATCTTAAAGGCGCCAAGAAGCTTCAAAAGGAAGTCGTCGGTCTCATTCGGATGTGTATCGACGAAACGAGCGACAACGACGGAACTCCACAGCCTCAGTGGATTCCGGGGATCGTTGATTCGTTGTGCTGCTTGGCTCGTATGTCTTTGTTTGCACGTGTGCACGGAGAACGACTCTGGAATGAATCGATTCTGACTCGACTGCATTCTCTTCTGGAACGTGTGATTTCGTTGTGTACTCCGAATCGGATCGCGTTTTCGGGAGCAGAGCGGGAAGGGGATGTTCGCGAAGACTTCATCCGCCTGAGAACTGTCTTGGCTGCAGTAGACTATCAAGATGGTGAAGGTCTTGATCGCTACTTGAAAGGGCTGGCAATCGGAAAGAGTCTGTCAGCAATTCGAAGTGAGTGGGAACTTCCCGAAGAAACGTTCCAGTCCGACTGGGCGATGGTGGCCAATTTGCGGTCGTCCTGGAAGTCACCGATCGACCAATGCGTCGTAATTCATGACAGCAAGACTTTGTCGCTCGACGTTGTTGCAGCTGACATCCCGATCTTTCGAGGCAAGTGGGAAGCGGATCTTCAAGTCGACGGAAAATCCGTTGAGAGTGACGAGCAGTGGACCTGCACCTGCTGGTTTGAAGATGCTGAAGTCGATTTCATGGAACTCGTTCAGGACGGACCGGACGGGACGAAACTCATGCGGCAGGTGATTCTGCTGAGGCAGGATCATCAGTTGATCCTCAATCAGTCGGTTCGGGCCAACGAGGCGAAATCGCTTGCCTTCCGCTCAACAATTCCGATTGCTGCGAGTTACGAAGTTGAAGCTGACTCCGCGACACGGGAAGTGGCCCTGCTAGCGCAAGGTCAGCGAATCCGTGTGCTGCCGATCTCAGTTCCTCAAGAGCGAACGCAAAAGGCTCTGGGGTTCGCGTCCGTAGAAGAAGGAAAACTGGTTGTCGAACAGTCGAGCGAAGCATCTCGCTTGTTTGTTTCTACAGTTTTCGACTGGGCTCCGAAGCGACACTTTCGACCCGTTGAGTGGAATCAACTGACCGTCGTGCAAGATGGGAAGATCGAGTCGCAGCAAGATGCGTTTGGGGCTCGTTTTCGAATCGGCCGAAATCAGTGGCTGATGTATCACTCGCTGGAAGAGCCAAACATTCCTCGCACCGTTCTCGGGATGCACACGAACTACGAAACGTCGTTTTCGCGATTCACTTCGAAGGGTGAGATCGATCCGATCGTCGAAGTCGAGATTGATTGATCAGTATCTCTGAGGGGCTTCGTGCTGAAATTGCTCCCTTGTAGTTCGCTGCCGGTGCTGTTTTGCGTTTCATTGGGCCGGTCTTCGGGGCTGATTCTCGGGGCGCGAGTTGCAATTCTTTCAATCGTGCTCAGGAAATCGGGGATTTCCTCAATTCCCGTTGTTTCGATTGAGTTGGAATCGTATCGTTCCGCTCACACAGGCACCGCACATTTGAGCGGCCTGTCCCTTTCAAGATTCCTCAATCAAGGTCTTCTCTGACGGCGAATGGATTTCGCAACGCTCGGTCGAAGACAACTTCACATGGGTCGACCGACCCACACGATGACTCCTCTCTCACTCCCACGAAAAGGATTGGAACTATGAAGCGGTGCGCATTGATGCTGACCCTCGCATTGACGATTGCTGCAACGGGATGTTGTTGCCCATTCGCACAACGAGGTTGTGCGCCTTGTGGATATGGTGCTGGATACGCTCCATACAACACCTACAGCGCTCCTTCTCCGTGCCCGAATGGTGCATGCGGAACTTACCCTGGTGCATACACCGGTGGAGCTCCAACTGCCATGGCTCCATATGCATACCCAGTGACCGCGACCATCGATCCACTTCCAGCATATTAGAGCATTTTCTGATTTTGTGTGCACGATCTCGCACGAGCAAGCACAGCGTTTTAGGTTGTGAAACAGCGCAAGCGAGTGCACAGAAAAGAGCAACTTGCTCTGATCGTCAGCCGGTGTTCATGCCGGTTTGAGATTCACTGATGTGAAGAAGTGAGAGCGATTCGTGGAATCCAGCAGGATGGCTCACGTCGCTCGTGTACAAGCGGTGCCTTGTATCGATTGGCTCAGCGTTCGCCTGATTGATCTTGTGAAACAATTTGATCGTTCCAGAAGAATGGTGCGTTTGTTGACGCAGGTCGAGCGACGGAGAACCCAGACTTCAATTCCGCATCACCTCTGAGATTTTCTCTGTCGAGCAGGAATTCTCTCCTGAACTCTGTGTCTTGCTCAGAGGTGGCGTTGGATCGTCGAATGCTGGAAAAGCCGCGGGAAAGACTTAGTTTTCCGCGAGCCAGGCAAGCACGACGAGCCCGACCTTATACAACGATTTCGGAGAGCACGCAGCTGGCAGATCGTTGCGTGTGTGCCAGTATGGATAGTCGAAATCGATAATGACGCAGGTTGGGATTTTGGCAATCTGATTTAACGGCAGGTGATCGTCACGGATTTCGTGCTTCGCGCGTGCATGAAATTCTGTCGCTCCGACTCGCTTCGCTGTCGCCCAAATGCTCCGTGTGACTTGAGGGGCATATCGAAGGCTGTTGCGTTCGTAGTAAACATTGAGATCACGCTGGGCGATCATGTCGACGAGCACTCCCTTCACGTATCGATGATTGCGGGGTGGCTTGTCGTGATACTCTTGAGCGAAGTGTTCTGATCCGAGGAAATACTTGTCTCCCTCTTTGTAGACGAGTTCTTCACCGTCGAAAAAGACGAAGTCGATTCCGAGCTTGTTCGGGAGGACTGCCATGTGATTTCCCAGTTCCATGAGCAGGGCGACTCCGCTTCCTCCGTCGTTGGCGCCAATGAACGGTTTTGTGCGATTGATCTCCAGAGGTTCTCGATCTGGAAATGGGCGGGTGTCGTAGTGGCAGCAGACAACAATTCGGTCGCGTCGTTCAGGGTGCCAGGAGACGATCAGGTTTCGCATCCGCACCGGTTCGCCGGACTGAGGGTGCGGTGCATCGAAGTCCTGAAAACCGACGAGGCCACCAAGTTTCGTAAAGTGCTCCTGAAGAAGCTCCTGCTGCTTGACCATTCCCTCCGAGCCTGAGTATCTCGGTCCGAGATCGCAGATCTGTTTGAGATACCCAAACGCGCGGTCCCCGTTGATGATTAAGTCTTCTGCCTCTGTCTTCACAGTGGATGCGAGCCAAATCAACATCGCAAGCACTGGGACAAAGCAAGCACGAACTCTTCTTTCGCATCGACGTTCCCGACTTGGGGAAGAAACACGCGTGGGGTGTGCGAGGCAACTGAGCCGAGAAGGCTTGAGCATAGGTACTGTCTCAACGGTCGGGTGGTGGGGAAACGTCTTTTGTCGCAACCATGCCACAAGAACGGGTGCCTCGCAAGCCATCAAGTCTGCTGGAAGCCATTTTATGTATTTGGATTGGTTGATGGGAATTTGCGAAATTCTCACTCGGGAGAATCGAGAACAGCCTCAAGACCGCTATAATCTGCCTTTGTGGTGAAGATTCCGATCGACTCAAAACAGGACGTTTTCCCGATCATTCCACAATTGAGACTGATGAGTCGCAACGTGATCCATCTTAGGACATGCGCTTTCTCATCAATTCAATTCTGATCTCTGTGTGATCTCACAGATCAACAATGTGATTTGCGAGCGTTGTCCAAGAGAGAAGAGCGGGAGTTCATGGAGGTGAGAGAGATTGAACTTCTCAGAGCAGTCATGAGTTATTGAGTAAGGAAGAGCGGCAATGCTGCGAGGAAAGATTAAGAAGCTGGTCGCTGACAAGGGATTCGGGTTTATTACGTCGGAAGATCGAGGAGGAGATTTGTTCTTTCACGTCTCCGCGATCCAGGATGCGGAATTTGAATCGCTTCAAGAAGGTCAAGATGTGGAGTATGAGTCAGAGGACGGTCCTAAGGGACCTCGCGCCTCGGTCGTTCGTCCAGTGAACGACTAATTGTGGTGAACACTGCCTTCAGTGTTCTTTGCTACTGATTGATGAAAGCAGTCTTTGACGAGGCTGCATTTCATCGCATGTCACGACTCGGGGAATTCTCGACCAGCGGAGAATGTGCCTCTCGTTAGGGGTTCGCAAGGACCTCAAAGCAAGAGCCAACCGCATTCATTAACGTCGGGACGTTCATCCTCACGAAAGAGATGCCGGGTGAAGCTTTCATTTCCGTCGTCGACGCTGGCTGGTTTGTAACACTTGCAACCAGTTCAACCGGTCGGAAGTGTTGTCAGGCATTATCGGTCTTGTGGCATTAGAAGGGATGTTTTCCATTCTCAGACTGTGCACTGACCGTATGTTCGGAGTGTGCAGGTGTGTCAATCATTGACGATTGTGTCGAAAATTCTCAAGACGCAGACTTTTCGTGACGATCAAGTTGTTGGCGGACAGTTTCTTTCTGTCCGAAAAACAACCTTTGCTCGTTGATTCTCTTTTCGTATCGCCCGGGGTGGTGATTGGAGTCGGAGAATCATTATCGAGAGTCTTACTTCACCCTGAGAATGAGCTTCGGCATGATCCACAACACTCTTTTCTCGAAGACTGTCGTTCTGTCAATTGTCGGAATGTCTGTGTCGGCAGGTCTTTGCGGTTGCCAAACTCAGATGGGTGGCCAGACATTGCCTTCAGCGTATTACCTGCGGGATGACGTTCAGTTCTTCCCCGCCGGTCCTGAAATGCAACTGCCGAATCAGCGACAAGCTTTGGAAGAGTATCGAGCTTCCAGTGAGAACCTCGATGCTGATCTGAACGAGATCCGGTAGTTTCCGCTAGCCCGGGATTCCTGGGATGCTCTGCACGCTTCGTGTTTGAGTGTTCAGGGAAACTGTGCTGCGAAAGCAAACGTACAAACGAAAATCGACCAGGCCGCGGGTGCGACTTGGTCGATTCATGCTTTGGACTTCCGTATGGTCCTGACACCGGTGAGCTGAGCCGTGCTTCGAAGATGCTCAGCTTGATATCGAGCTCTCGACTCTCTGTGCCGTCTTCTTCTTCAATCGAATCTTGCGATTCCCATGGGCCAGTTGCATCGTTCATCCGGAGCGGAGAGCTCCAGCGAGTGCAGAGATTCGATCAAAACTGTTTCAGAACGAGAACGGGAAGAGTGGCAGCGGGCTTGGACGCAGAGCGTAAAGTCCTGATCGCCAGTAATACTTCCGGTAGTCTCCGATGTACGGGAACATGTCCGGACGGAAAATCTGTGGACGTGGATTGACGACTCGTTGTGGTTGATCTTGTCGGTGAATCACTGTTGGTCGCATTTCACCAAAGAGAATTTCGACAGCTGTATCGTGTCGATAGTTTGGATTGGCGAGGTAATCTGCACGTCGATAGGGGATGGCATCGTAAATCTGCTTGTACGTGTCCACTTTCGCCAGTTTCTCGGCACTCGCATCGTCTGTTTGTGGACGTGGGGCAGGGGTGATTCGAATTGACCAGTTGCCGTTCAGAAGAGTCGTCTGTCCGTTCTTGCTCGGAATCACGACAGGTGCTTTCTCTTCAACCTTCTCTGGCTCTGGTGGAAGTGGTGGCAACTCTTCGGCGGCAGGTTCTGGTTCGGCAGCTGGAGCAGGGTCCGCAACAGGCGCAGTCTCTGCAGCTGGAGCCGGATCGGTGGCTGGTTCAGGAGCTGCGGCCGGTGCTACGTCGGATGCAGGAGCGGAGTCCGCAGCTGGAGCGGGATCGACAGCGGGGGCAGGGGCAACTGCTGGGGCTTCCTCTGCTGCGGGAGCTTGGGGTGTCTCTGGGGTTTCCGGTGTCTGGGCTGCGTTGACGCTGGCAGTCATCAAAACCGCTGCAGCTGCGCCAAATGCGACCAATCTGAGTGCGCGCCGAACGATCGGAGTGGTTGGGGCGGTGAGGTCCTTCATGTCGATATCCTTGAATTGAAGAGTCAGGTAAATCTTGCAGGATTCGACGCTATGAAGTTCTCGGGACCATTGTCAAAAAAAGAATTTGACAATTGAGATTTACAATGTTGTTCGCTTCCGGCATCAGCGAAAAATTGGATTTGTTGCGTTTTGGAAACGCTGGTATACTTTTCTCACCCTCCTGAATTTGTGCCTCCCATTCCCCCTCCTCACTGCTTTCTCTCACTCTCGTTATGTCCTCACTGCGTCAAATTCCGGTTTTCGTCGCTGTTTGTTTCTCGCTTCTCATTTGCCTGAGCGGATGCGGAACGACGAAACATTCAACAGCTACGGAACAGCTGGTGATGTCGGATGCGGTGGATGGAGCTGTGTCAAAGCTGGATTTCACGCCGCTGGCCCATCAGAAAGTCTTCTTCGACACGCAATTCATCAAGGACTACAAGGGGATCGGGTTCGTCAATTCGGACTACATGATTGGCTCTCTCCGACAGCAGATGGTTGCAGCAGGGATTCTGCTTCAGGAAAACGCGTCCACCGCTGACTTCATTATCGAAGGTCGAGTCGGGGCTCTGGGGGCCGATTCGCATGAAGTTGTGTATGGAATTCCGTCGACACGACCGCTCAACGACGCTGCTGATGCTCTGGCAGCTGTGTCGCATTTGCCATCCCTGCCTGGGATCCCCGAGCTGGCTCTGGCGAAAAGAAGTGATCAGGTGGCCGCTGCGAAGCTGGCGATGTTTGCTTACGACAAAGAGAGCCGCGAACGAATCTGGCAGTCTGGGATGCTGACCTCTCGATCGTCGGCCAAGGATTTGTGGGTGCTGGGAGCTGGACCGTTTCAGCGAGGGGCGATTCACGAAGGGAAAGTCCGATTTGCCGGAACCAAGCTGGATGTGCCCGCCTGGGCGACAGACCGATCCGGAAGCAATGGGCCGATTGCCTCTTATAAAGGGCAGAAGACATTCAACCTTCCAGAGCAGCCGCAGCCACCTCCTCCGCCCGGACCCGAACCGGTCGAGATTCAACAGGTTTCGGCCGAAGAAGAAGCTGAAAAGTCCAAGAAGGACGAATAAGCCGGTTCGACGGACAAATCACGCTTGACTCAGAAATCGATGATAACCGATACTTAGTTGAAGCGGTGAATTGACATCACTAGATTGCAAGCTACGATACTGGTGAGATTTATCGCTGCTGCGTCGTTCGCAACGTAAATCGATAGTCATAGAACGACGTGACCGAGTGGCGTTGGCTTTCAGGGTGAGCTCTCTCAATGATGAGTCTTCACCATAACTGTCAAACTCAATCTCCTTCTTAGCAGCTGGGTCGTCCACACAGAGGTCGTGGGACGTCTCAACAACGGTCAATGACATTTTCAGAATCATTGGTCCATAATGTGCTCTTTTCGAATCCAAGCGGAATGAATGGCGAGAGAATTGTTCTCTTTGCTGTTTCGCGATTCGAGAAAATTAAGAAGGTGGGTTGTCGAGCAATACCACGAATTGTGGACGGGTTGAGTCGTGCACAATCGAATCTAAATGAATCTTACATGCGTTGACCTCGCAATAAATCAGCCGGAATTGTCTTCTGGGGTCAGATAAGACTGCAGTGAAGTTTCGGAGCGTTGCCGGGCGGCGTAAAATTGTTTTCAAATGCGATGTGAACTGAAGAACGCACTGCGATCAAAAGATGCAAGTGGGCTGGCCAGTTTCGCAAATTTGAAGGACAGGGAAGACAGTCTTAAATCGAAATCACTGGCAATCAAACGTGAGACGTGATTGCACACGATTTCAGCAGTAATTGGCGCTGAATGGTCGTGGCGCTGATAGTGAAATCTCTGTGTTTTTATTGCTGAGAGCGATGTGATCTGTGGGTTGGTCCATTCAGGATCTTTACAGAAGATTCCAGATGGTGCCGTCTCTTGAGCAGGCATGTCACAAGCAAACACTCGATTTCTCAGCAATGACACCGTGTTTCAGTAGCGACAATGTTGATCAGGTCTGCGAACCAACAGACCGAACAGAGTCGTCATTCGTTGACACGTCGAGATACGCAGCATTTGCAGTTTCTTCGTCAATCGCATGTTTGGATGAAACTCTGCAAGCGATTACAAGGCACAGCAGAATCAGGGAGTTTCAAACTGAAGCGTGGCGGTGAAGCCAGCAGTTTGATGTTTCTCGATTCAAAGCGATGGAACGAAATGTTTCAACGAAATGTTTCACTGAGACTTACTGGATTAGGAAGGCTGATGAAGCAGCCGGCACTGGTTTGTCGAGCTTCGGTCAATCTTCTCACTGGCTGCTTTTTGCAGTCGATCAGCTTCTGCTGAACGCATCCAGGTCTTCATCATCCGTCTTTGGGGTGCATGGGGGCGAAAAGGGTGCGAACTGGGGTTCGGATGATGCTGAACTCCAAACGACTTGTTGGTGACAATCGTGATGAGTCCAACTGCGGCGATGGAGCTTCGGTTGGGCAATCCGAAGAGTCTCGTCTGAGGGACGGGATCGCAACATTGTCACCCCAACAGAGTTTTTTGTTTCGACAGGGTGGGTATGGAACCCGCAGTTGAATTGATAGAACTTCCGCTCATTCAGAGTCGCAAATTTTCGACTCATGCAATGTTGGGCATCGCAGTCGCAGAGACAGCGGCAAGCTCAACGTGTGGCGTGAGATTGCTTGAGAATTTATCTCTGAGCGGGATCGTTGATCCTGTCGTCTCCAAGGTTTTCTCTTGCTTCGGACTCCCTGAGGGCTCCGAGCAACGAATGCAATTTTTTTAGCGAATCGGGTTTTTTTATGCCTTCGAAAAGTTCTTCCTCGACTGAGACTTCAAGCAAACCAAAGCGGAAGACAACGCGCAAGAAGTCCGCCAGTAAGGACAGCAAGACGACGACCAGTCGAACTCGTAAAAAAGCCGCAAAGAAAAAGGAAGTCGACGTGGACGATGATCTCGATTTCGGTGCAGGCATCGTCGATGACGATCAATCCACCGAAGCTCCTGCCAAGCCGAAGGCAACACGCAAAAAGACCAAGCGAGCCGCTGCGAAAACAGCGGACGATTCGGGAGAAGGGGCCGAGACAACGAGTCGTCGAAGTACAAAGAGCAAAGCGTCCAAGTCTTCCGCTGACAAAGATGACGCGAACGAGAGTACCTCAGCCAGCGATGACCGAGGCGAAGAGACTGTCGTGAAAGAGTCGTCAGCCAAAGCTTCCAGTGATTCAGATTCGAATTCCGGCGAGCAACAGTCCTCAGATCAATCCGATGATAAGCCACGTCGTCGTCGACGTCGCCGTCGTCGCGGAGGCAGCGGCGGGGGTGAAGGCAGCAACAGCGGCGGCGGTTCCAATAGCTCTCAGCAGAACTCCGGCGGTCGTCGCAAAAGCAACTCTTCACACGGTGGCAAAGGACGACGCAATTCCGGAAATCAACGTTCACGTTCAGCGAAGACGACGCGATTCGAAAAGAATGCAGCTCCTCCTGAACCAGTGCAAACATCGGGAGAGATCGAAGGAATTCTCGAGCTGCATCCTAAGGGATACGGATTCCTCAGAGCTGGGGCGAACGACTACGGAGCACGTGAGTCAGATCCATTCGTTTCGAGTTCATTCGTCGAGAAGCATCATCTCCGCGAAGGAATCAAGATCATCGGTGAGATCGGCCCTGGAACACGCGGACAGGGACCACGGTTGCTCGAGATCAAGTCGATTGATGGTGGGACCACCGACGAATACGAAGCGCGTCAGCACTTCGACAACCTGACTCCGATTAATCCCTTCGAACAGCTTCGACTGGAAACAGGCCCAAGTCCAATCACAATGCGAGTGATGGACTTGTTGACCCCGATCGGCAAAGGGCAGAGAGCACTTCTCGTCGCACCGCCTCGCTCTGGTAAAACGATGCTGATGCACGAGATCGCGAATTCCGTCAGCCAGAACCATCCGGAAGTCCATCTGATTGTCTTGCTGATCGATGAGCGACCAGAAGAAGTCACAGAAATGCGACGCATGGTCAACGGTGAGGTGATCGCTTCTTCGATGGATGAAGACGTCGAAAGCCACGTCCGCATCAGTCAGCTGATCTTCGAACGCGGAAAACGTCTGGCCGAGTCCGGCAAAGACTGTCTCATTCTGATGGACAGTGTGACCCGAACCGCCCGTGCCTTTAACAAATGGATGAGCGGAGGACGCGAGTCAAAAATCGGAACCGGTGGTCTCGATGTGCGTGCTCTCGACATCCCTCGAAAGATGTTCGGAACAGCTCGGCGATTTGACGAAGGTGGATCATTGACGGTTGTTGCAACCGCATTGATCGAAACCGGAAGTCGAATGGACGAAGCGATCTTCCAGGAGTTCAAAGGAACAGGAAACATGGAACTGGTCCTCAGCCGCGATCTCGCCGATCGTCGGATCTGGCCAGCCATTGATATCTCCCGATCAGGAACTCGAAGAGAAGAAAAAATTCTCGATCCAGAAGTTCTGGAAGGTGTCACAATGCTTCGCCGAAGTCTCGTTTCGATGAGCCCGGTGGAAGCAATGGATCAACTGATTCGAACTCTCGGAAAATTCGAAACGAACAAAGAATTCCTGCAGCGAATCAAAGCTGTGATTTAGCAACCGCAATCGAGGCGGCGTTGAGTCTTTGACCTTTTCGAGATCAGGTTTCAGTCGTCGCTGACGTTGCTGGAGAACATGACCTCCGGGAGTCCTTCGTGGATCCCGGAGGTTTTTTTGTTGATGGAGAACCAGCTGACGCACGAGTGCTGCGGAAAACCCACGGTAGCTGAGCGATTAGCGTCCGGTATTCTCTGTTCGGCCGAAGGGACGAGAGTAGGGCTTGAGGGCAGTTTGCAGGAACGATTTCGACCGGGAGTAGATTCCGGGAGAAGTGCTCTCCCGTGGGCCTGCCACGTTCAGCGTTGAGATTGAGTTCACTTCAATCCATTCGTTCAGTTGTTCTTGTCGGTCAGTGATAAGAAGTTGGCGAAAGTCTAAAACCAGAAGTGGCTTATCGAGTCGCTGAGCCGTTCGAATTGTGAGCAGAGTTCCGGAAGACCGATCGCAGTCCGTCAGGATCAAAGTTCCATCAGAGTCCGCAACGTTTTCTCGGGTTCGAACGTCGTATCGCGGCGAAGTCATCTCTTTCAGCGGGTAGATTTCAGGGATCGGGCCGTCTTCTGCGCGACGTCCCGACGGGCACCAGCCTCCGCATGGGATTCTCAGAAGCAGGGCAGCATCGAGGGCTGCGCGATCGACTCCCGTCTGGCCTCCTGAAACGATTTTCAGTGGGTTTTTGGGCATGCTGGGAGCGGTTGAGGTCATTTCGTGCGGGGAATGGTTCTGTTCTGGTGGCGGTGAGGTCTCTTGGAATCTCAATTGGTGTCACGTTCGAGGACCGAACGGCCGATGAAAGAGGAAGAATATAACGATTCTAGCGATCATACCGGTTATTCCGGCAGATTCTGCTGTTGCACGACAGGCTTGTCGACACGACATGACCAAAACGAATCGACAATCTGATCACTTTCGGCCTTGGGCTGTCCTTCGAAAGGTGGGACGGTCAAGGGTGATTTTTCTGTGCGCGGTGCTCGCAATTGTATCCGGTTGTCAGCACTTCACTCGAAAGAATGCGGACGTACCGTATCTTCAGGCTGCAACAGCGATCAAGTATCCCGAACTCGATCAGGTTATTGATCCAGTTGCTCACTTCACCCCGCGACCTGTCTCGCTGAGCTCAGAAGTGCCGACCTCGTTTCGGGAAATCTCTCTCGAGGAAGCCGTCAAGCTGGCGTTAGCCAAGTCGACAGTCTTTCGAGATCTCGGCGGAGTCGTGCTGACAACTCCGGGGGCAGTTCGAACGCCCATGGATCCAGCGATTCAGGAGACCGATCCCCGATTCGGACCGCAAGCAGCACTGTCGGCATTCGATGCGACATTTGCAGCGAATCTGTTCTTCGAGAAAAACGACCGCGCGTTGAACAACGAATTCTTCGGCGGAGGAACTCGAATCCTGCGACAGGAGGCGATGGTCTATCAGGCTGAGATCGCCAAGCGGACGCCGTTCGGAAGTGAATTTACGCTTCGCAATTTCATCGACTACGACGACAACAACGCACCGGGGAATGCCTTCGAAAGTGCTTGGAACTTCAACGTCGAAGCAGAGTACCGACAGTCGCTTCTCCGTGGGGCAGGTATCGACTTCGGCCGGATCGCTGGGACGAGTAACATTCCTGGGGTTTATAATGGGGTCCTTGTGGCTCGAACCAACACCGATGTTTCGATTGCTGACTTTGAACTGTCGGTTCGCGATCTTGTTGATGAGGTCGAGGACGCTTACTGGAATCTGTATTTCGCCTACCGCAACCTCGCTTCACGCATCGCAGCCCGAGATGCTGCTCTGGCCACCTGGCGTCGCGTGGAAGCTCTTCGAGATCGAGGGCGAATCGGAGGAGAGGCCGACAAGGAAGCGGAAGCTCGAGAGCAATACTACCGGTTCCAGGAAGAAGTCGAGAATGCTCTCAGCGGGCAACTGTTTGACGGGACAACGCGTTCTGAGACGGGCGTTTATCTGGCTGAAAGGCGGCTTCGGTATCTCGTGGGCCTGCCTGCTACTGGCGACGAAGTTCTTCGTCCGAGTGATGAACCAACTCGCGCCGAGATTTTCTTCGACTGGGAAATCTGCCTCGAAGAGTGTCTTGCCAATCGTGCCGAATTGCGTCGGCAGAAGTGGATGATCAAGCGACGGGAGATGGAGCTTCTCGCCAGCCGCAACTTCCTTCTTCCAGAGCTGGATGTCGTTGCTCTCTCACGTTGGCGAGGGTTCGGTGAAAACTTCGCCCGCTATCACGATTCGGCTCCATTCGCGAGTGCCCTCGGAAACTTTGCTGACGGCAATTTTCAGGAGACACAAGTTGGTGTTGAGTTAGCCTTCCCATTTGGGAATCGGCAGGCTCATGCAGGAGTTCGAAATGCAGAATTCCTGCTGGCTCGCGAGAGAGCTTTACTGTTCGAACAGGAACAGAGAGTTGTTCACGACCTCAGTAATGCTCTGGCGGAAGTTGAACGTTCTTATCGTGTTCTGCAAACCGTTTTCAATCGTCGGCAGGCTGCGAAGGAACGAACCGAGGCGCTGCAAGCTGCCTTCGATGCTGACAAGGTGCCGTTGAACATTCTGCTCGATGCCCAGCGACGACTGGCCAATGCTGAGACGGATTACGATCGAACATTGATCTCTTACAGCGACGCAATTCGCCGCATGCATCTCACCAAAGGGACGTTGCTTGAATACTCCGGAGTTCATCTCTCAGAGGGACCATGGCCGGAGAAAGCATACGAGCAGGGCATCGATCGCTTGAGTCGACAGAAGATCATCGACAACAAACTGGTTCCGACGCATCGAGTGATTTCCACCGGAACTGCTGAGTTGTAAGCGGCTGCGTTAGAGCAAGTTGCTCTTTTCGGTCCACTTACTTGTGCTGTTTCATCTGTTAAAAACTGTGTTTGTTCGTGCGAGAGAGTGCAAACCTAACCTGAAGATGACTTGCCCGCGGGTCTTGCTACTTGGTCGATGAAAGAGCGTTCAAAATCGCCTCTTTCAGTTCTGAGGCAGAAGTGTTCTTGATCGCGAAAACCTTCTTCGAGGAAGTCTCTCCTGAAACGAGTGAGAGATTGCTTTGACTGATTTTCAACGATTTGGAAAGCAGCTTGCGGATGGCCTGATTGGCTTTTCCTTTCTCCGCGACTTGAGTCACTGCGACTTTGAGTGATCCGTCGTGAACGTCGACAATGCCGCTGCGACGAGCTCCGGGGATGGCTTTGACTCGCAGTAGAATTTGGTCCTGTTGCTGCGCGATATCCAATGTCTCAATCAGTTGTTCCAAGTGATCGGTTTGAGGCATTGGCTGGGCTCCTCAGGCTTTCCTCGTATCGTTATGAGATGCTTTCAGGTGTCTGTTGAGAGTTCGCTCGTGCCCTCAAAAAGGGTGCTTCCGAGGCGGATCATCGTCGCACCTTCTTCGATCGCAATTTGATAGTCGCTGCTCATGCCCATCGAGAGTTCAGTCATGGAAGGGAGCTGGCCGGTAGCGTTGAGGTCGGCGAGAATTCTCCGCAGTTCGGAGAAGGTCTTGCGGACTCTTGTCGTCTCTTCGGTGAAGGGGGCCATCGTCATTAAGCCCCTCAGCCGAACGTTGTCGAATGCGGTGATTTGCTCCCAATCTTCCAACAGCTTCTCAGGCGTGAATCCACTTTTGGACTCTTCACCAGAAGTGTTGACCTGCAGTAGGACGGCGGGAGAGGCGCCGTTTTCTTCTGCAACTCGGTCAACATGAGACAGGAGTTTGACTGAGTCGATCGAGTGAATGAGTCCAACGTGAGGAAGAACAGCCCGCACCTTGTTTCGCTGCAGTTGGCCAATCAGATGCCATTCCGACGGAGACCAGCCCGAGTCTTTGACGAGTGTTTCAGCCCGCTCGACCAGTTGTTGGGGGCGGTTTTCTCCGTAGACACGCAGTCCGATCCGGTTGAGTTCGCGGACAGCCTCTAGTGGAGCGTATTTCGTGACGGCGATCAGCTTGATTTCACTTGGATCGCGGTCGCATCGAAGACACGTCGACTCGATCGTGTCGACGACGTTCTTGAGATTGTCGGTGAGAATCCGATTCAAGAGGGTTTGATGCGGTGAACTCATAATTTCAGGCACAAAAAAAGGGAAGCAATTGCTTCCCATGTCTTGCGAACCGTCTCGACGATTGGTGATCGATACAGAAGTTCAGCGGTGGCTGACTCTATCGAAGCCTTACTCGTCTGAAACGTACGGCAGCAGTCCGATGTACCGTGCTCGCAGGACGGCTTTTCGCACTGCACGCTGGTAGATTGCCGACGTTCCGGTACGACGTCGCGGCAGGATGCGACCTTCGCGGTCGATCAATTGTTTCAGTGTTTTTACGTCTTTATAGTCGACGTAGACCGGACGCGGAATCACACCATCCGGGCAGAAACGACACGTCATTTTGCGTTTCAGGCGTGCCCGTTTTTTGCGGATTTTGCGGATGTCGGCTTTTGTCAACGATGCCATCAGTCAAGTTCCAATCGACGATACTTCGAATTTGAAGCGGAGTATTATGTCAGAGCATCGCCATCTTGGCAACTGACTCGGGCATCTTCTGTTCGAAAATTCCCGGGAGCGAAAATCGGGTCAGGGTTTGTTCAATCGGGCTATTCCTTACCGAGTGAGTAAAAACGATGAACTGAATGCGTCATGCTCTTGTATCGGCCGGTTTTGATGGGATAAATTGGGATGAGGACCGACTCGTATGCATTTGCTTTCGAGTCAGTCTGCCTGCCTGTTTCGCCCCAACTTCCTTCCGGTGAGTTTCCGCATGACGTGTTCCAACAGTTCTGGGAGCGTGCGCCGCCTGTTTGTGTTCCCCGCGTTCATTATATCGCTCTGTTGGGGGGCTCTTTCTGTCAATGCAGAGGAGTTTACGCAGCGGCAGTTGGAGTTTTTCGAAAAGAAGATTCGCCCTGTTCTCGTTGAACGTTGCTACGAGTGCCATTCAGCGGAGGCGGAGTTGTCTGAGGGTGGACTGCGAGTTGACCTGCGAGACGCTCTCTTGCAAGGCGGGGATTCGGGGGCAGCTGTCGTTCCGAGTCAGCCAGGGGAAAGTTTAATCGTCAAGGCGCTCGAATATCGCGACGGCCTCGAAATGCCACCAGATGGACGGCTCGATGACAAGGTTGTGAATGATTTTCGCCGTTGGATCGAGATGGGAGCACCCGATTCACGGCAAGGGCAGTTGAAAGATGAGAAAAAGGCTTCCCCCTCAATTCAGGAGCTTGCTGACTCACTTTGGTCGCTGCAACCGGTGGTCAATCCTTCAGTCCCGGAAGTTTCCGACGAAGACTGGCCGCAGTCGCCGATTGATCATTTTCTTCTGCACAAGATGGAAGAACGACAGATTACCCCAGCCCCGGATGCCTCTCCTGAGAAACTCTTGAGGCGCGTTTCGCTCGATCTGGTCGGTTTTCCTCCGAGTTCGGATCAGGTGCGGGAGTTTCTTTCTGATCCCAGTTTTGCCGCTTACGAGCGTTACGTTGACGCACTTCTCGCTTCGCCTCAGTTCGGCGAGCGGTGGGCTCGGCACTGGTTTGATGTGGCCAGATATGCGGAATCCGCCGGCAACAGTCGCGACGTTTTGATGCCGTATGCGTGGCGGTATCGAGACTATGTGATCGACGCAATCAACGATGATGTCCCCTACGATCGCTTCGTGCAGGAGCAGGTTGCTGGCGATCTTCTCGACGCGGAGACTCACGCCCAACGCGAGCGGCTCCAGGTGGCGACCGGGTTTCTGGCAGTTGGTTCAAAGAGCTTAAACGGCGGAAATCTGACGCTCGATCTGGCAGATGACCAGATCGATGTGATTGGAAAGGCGGTTTTGGGGCTGACTGTCAGTTGCGCTCGGTGTCATGATCATAAGTTCGATCCTATTCCCACGGCCGACTACTACGCTCTGGCTGGTATTTTTCAGAGCACGGAAACGCTTTACGGCGGGTCGACCAATCGTCCGAAGGATTTGAAGTCTCAACTGGATGTTTACCTCCCGCTCGGAGCAGAGTCGGAACTGGCTCAGGTGGATGGATACCTTAAAACAGCTGATGAATTGGCCGACTTGAAGAAGAAGCGGACCAAGGCCACCACCAAGGTTCGAGAGCTGGAAAAAGAACTGCCTGAGAACTGGAAAGAGCTCGAAAAATCATTGAAGGGATCGGGTGATAAAGTCCCAGCTGAAGTTGTTGCAGCCACGGAAGACGAAGCCGACGAAAAAGTGGACGAGGAAGAAGTAGGAGAAGACAAGGAGGAGGAATCGGCAGAGCTCGGAATCGAGGAGCAAATTGCCGCGTTCCGGCAGGCTCAGCAGGAAAACCAGACGCTCATTCGGAAGATTGCCGAGCTCGAGGAACAGAAGTCACCGGAAGTTTCGTTTGCAGTCGGCGTGCGGGATAAGGAGAAGGTCAAAGACTACCCAATTCAGATTCGCGGCGAGAAAAATCAGGCTGGGGAAGTGGTCGATCGCGGTTTCCTGTCCGTCGTTTCATTGGACGGACAGCATGAAATTTCGGCCGATGAAAGTGGTCGGCGCGAGCTGGCTCAGTGGTTGACTGATTCGAGTCAGCCACTCACGCCGCGCGTTGCTGTCAATCGGACCTGGATGCATCTCTTCGGCAAAGGGCTCGTCGAATCGATCGATAACTTCGGAGTCAATAGCACACCGCCGAGCCACCCGGATCTGCTCGACCATCTGGCATATCGTTTCGTCCATGAGTTTGCGTGGTCTCAGAAAGCCCTGATTCGTGAAATCGTGTTGTCGAGGGCGTATCGACTCGCAACCTCTTCGAACAATCAAAACGAACGACTCGATTCTCAGAATGAAACCTATTGGCGTGGGACTCGCCGCAGAGTGGATGCAGAAGTATTGCGGGATTCCATGCTGGGAGTGAGCGGAGAACTGCGGCTTGACCGCCCGGAAGCGTCAATCGTGACTCAAATTGGTGAAGGGGAAGTCGGCCGGGGGATCAAGGTGGAACTGTTGGAGCAGGACTACCCGTATCGAAGCGTGTATCTCCCGATTATTCGCGGAATTATTCCGGAGTTCTTGAAGGTCTTTGATTTCCCGGAGCCATCCAATCCGCAAGGTGTGCGTTTCGCGACCAACGTTCCGTCACAGTCCTTGTTTCTCATGAACAGCCCGTTTGTACTGGACTGCAGCGAAAAGGCAGCACAGTCGTTGTTGGATGAAGAGATCTCGGATCGCGAAATGATTGAAGAGCTTTACTTGCGGGCATTTTCGAGACGCCCTCTGCCGGGAGAAGAGTCGCGATTGCTGGCTTACGTCGATTCGTGGAAGTCAGGTTCAGAGGATGCTGGAAAGACTGGCGAGAGTGACTCGGATTCCGAGTTGAAGCTTTGGTCAACTATTTGTCAGGCGGTCTTTGCTTCGGCAGAGTTTCGTTTCGTCGATTGAACAACGTCTCATCGAAACCAGGTGGGAATGGAAGGAAAACTAAGATGGTGACACCGCTTCAAGCGATGAGTTCGCGAAGGCAAATTTTGCAATCTGCGACGTGTGGCATCGGCTACCTGGCATTGATGGGGCTGTGCAAGGACGCTCTGGCTGTCGACGAAGTGAAGCCTCCGCTTCACCCCAAGATTCCGCATCATCCCGCCCGTGCGAAGCAGCTGATTTTCCTGCACATGCGTGGCGGTCCATCTGCCATGGAGACGTTCGAACGTAAGCCGGAGCTCGATGCTCAGGCGGGAAAGGCTGCGAAATCGAAGTCACGAAAGCTGACTCCGTCGCATTGGAAGTGGCGACAGCGAGGCGAGTCGGGTTTGTGGGTCTCGGATCTGTTCCATCATCAGGCACAGCACGCGGATGACCTTTGCGTTCTTTCCGGGATGCACACAGATATTTCCAATCACACGCCTGCGATGTTGCAGCTGCATACCGGCAGTTTCGCATTTACCCGCCCGTCGATGGGGGCCTGGATTCTTTATGGGCTGGGAACAGAGAATCAGGACTTGCCAGGTTTTGTGAGCCTTTGTCCTCCGTTGATCAACGGGGGAGCGAAAAATTACGGATCGGCGTTTTTGCCAGCGATTTATCAGGGAACGGCGATCGGGGATATCAAAACGCCGATTCAAGATGCGGAGATTGGGAATATCAAGAACGGCCGTTTGTCGCATCAGCAGCAACGTCGCCAGCTCGATTTGATTCAGGCGATGAACCGGTCGACTTCTACAGCTCACCCGGCTGATTCCCAAATTGACGGAGTGATCGAGTCGTTTGAACTCGCGTTCCGGATGCAAGCTGAGGTACCCACTGTGTTCGATATCTCTGGGGAAACGCAATCGATGCTTGATCGCTACGGAATTGGAGAGAAGAAACCAAGTGACAACTTCGGTCGACAGTGCCTTCTCGCCCGACGGATGATTGAATCGGGAGTTCGGGTGGTGGAGGTTTGCGATGAGTTTTGGGATCAGCACAATAATCTCGTCAAAGGCCACGAGGCGCGTGCCGCAGCTACGGATCAGCCCATTGGTGCTCTATTGGCGGACCTCAAGGAGCGAGGGATGCTCGATGACACTCTAGTTGTCTGGGGTGGAGAATTCGGAAGAACTCCCGACACTGCACAGAAAACTTTGGACGGTCGCGACCACAATGCCAAAGGATACACGATGTGGTTGGCGGGAGGAGGGGTTCGAGGAGGTTTTCAGCACGGCAAGACCGACGAACTCGGGTATGAAGCTGTCGAGGGACGCGTTCATTTACACGATCTTCATGCCACCATCCTGCATTTGCTGGGGCTGGACCATAAAGAACTGACGTATCGCTACGCAGGCCGTGATTTCCGCCTGACCGATGTTCACGGAGTGGTTGTTGATGAAGTGTTGAGTTAACATGAGAATTCACGCAAAATTCTCGCGGGAACAGTTGGGACTCATCGTTGACAAACGCATTGAGCACCAGTAACATCCCTCGTTTCCCACCGCGGGAACGGCACGGTCTACGTCTCTAAGTGCCACAGCTAAACAAATTTAAGACGTTTTGAGTAAATCTTTTGAGGAAGTGAACGGTGGCTTCGAACGAGCGGATCCGAATTCGGATGGAAGCATTTGATCATTCCGTCCTTGACCAGTCGGCGTCAGAAATCGTCGATACGGCGAAACGGACCGGCGCGATCGTTCATGGACCAATTCCGTTGCCGACTCGTATTGAGCGGTACACGGTTTTGCGGAGTCCTCACGTGAATAAAAAATCTCGCGAGCAGTTCGAAGTTCGAACTCACAAGCGAGTCATTGATATTGTTCAGCCAACAGGTAAGACGATTGATGCTTTGAACAAGCTCTCGTTGCCTGCCGGTGTTGATATCAAGATTAAGGCCTCCACCTAGTATTCGGGGTGAGGCGTCTGGTCGGGTGAGTCTCGGCTGGTGATCGTCTGTGGCGCTACGGACTGGCGTGGGTGAGTCGGAGTCTCTTTTCGAGGCATTGCCTGCTAAGGCGCGATTCGGCCGTTCCGTTTGTCGTGTGGATAAATCTGGGGCCGCTAGTGTTCCCTGTGAAGTAGATAAAAGAGGTTGAGCCATGCCAGTTGGGCTCCTCGGAAAAAAAGTTGGAATGACTCAGGTGTACGACGCTAATGGTGTCGTTGTGCCTGTGACTGTGATTGAATTGGGGCCATGTACTGTCCTGCAGGTTAAGACTGTAGACAGCGATGGCTACGAGGCGGTTCAGGTTGGATTTGAAGATAAGTTGAGTCAGAAAGATCTGGCTCGCCCTGAAGGTCAGCGAAAGCGGACTCGAGCAAATCGAGCCGAGCGAGGCCACGTTGTCGCGTTGAAGAGTAAGCGGCAGCAAGCGATGGCTGAGCGTGGAGTCGAAGCTCCTCCAAAAGCTGGCTGTGAAGCGAAGCGATTCGTTCGCGAGTTTCGCGTCGACGGCGAGCAGCACGGTCTGGATGTCGGTCAAGAGTTGAAGGCGGATGTCTTCGCTGATGTGAAAGCGGTTGACGTTGTCGCGACGAGCAAAGGTCGCGGAACGACAGGTGTCATGAAGCGACACAACTTTCAGGGGCAGCGAGCAACGCACGGTGTGAAGAAGGTTCACCGTATGCCAGGGGGTATCGGGCAGGCGACAGATCCTGCTCGTGTCTGGAAAGGCAAGCGGATGGCCGGTCGGTACGGCGGAACGCAGGTGACTGTTCGGAACCTGGATGTCGTGAGTGTCGATGCTGAAAACAACATGTTGTTGATTAACGGTGCTGTTCCTGGGCCGAACGGCGGGTATGTCGTGGTACGGGTCGCGAAGTAGGTGGAGCGCAATGTCAGAGCAAGTTCAAGTTTCCGCGCCAGTTCGCGACATGTCCGGTGGTGATCAAGGTGTTTACGAGTTCGACGGTGCTGATTTGGCCGATCGGATTAGTAAGCAACTGCTGCACGACGTTGTCGTGATGTACGAAGCGAATCGCCGTCAAGGAACGTTTCGCACAAAGACACGTGGAGAGGTTGCCGGAAACAAAAAGAAGATGTTTCGGCAAAAGGGGACCGGTAACGCCCGTATGGGTACCAAGCGGTCACCGATTCGAGTTGGTGGTGGTCACGCGTTCGCAAAGCGACCTCGAGACTTCAGCTATCGACTCCCAAAGAAAGCTGTTCGATTAGCAACACGAATGGCTTTGCTGAGTAAGTTTCAAGATAGCGAAGCAACAGTTGTCTCCGGCTTTCAGGTGGATAGTCCTCGGACGAAGCCGATTGCGGACATGTTGAAGAATCTGGGGGTTGGTGACTCTTCGGTTCTGCTCGTTATCCCTGAGTACGATATCGACGTTTGGAAGTCAGCTCGAAACATCCCAAATCTTTGGGTTGCTCCGCTGAAAGAAATGAACGCGTACTCGTTGCTGCATCAGAAGAATCTGGTCATTACTCAAGAAGCGATTGACCTCGCGAGAGAAGGGCGGTTGACTCCAGCTGAGTCAGAAGCTGTTTCTGCAGGGTAGTCATTCGAGTTGTTGGATCGGTCAAAAGAGGTGAGTTGTGGCTGGAATTGAATTGGAATCACATCAGGTGGTGCTTCGCCCGCTCGTGACAGAGAAGGGTGTTCACCAGTCGGAAAAATACAATGCGTACGCCTTCGAAGTGAATCGCATGGCGAACAAAGAAGATGTTCGCAAAGCAGTCGAAGAACTTTGGGGTGTTCGTGTCGTCGCTGTTCGAACTCAGAATCGCCGAGGAAAGCCTCGTCGGAGCCGTTTGAATCAGGGGCAGACAAGCGATTGGAAGAAAGCGATCGTGCAGTTGCACGAGGACGATCGAATCAACTTCTTCTAAGAAGTGGTTGGCAGTCGCAATAACGGTATGAATCAAGCGTGAAGGAACGGGTGCAGATCTAATCTGCAGCGAAGTTATTAGGTGGAATCATGGGAATTCGATTTTATAAGCCAGTCACACCAGGGCGCCGCGGCGCGTCTGTGAGTGATTTCGCTGAGATCACCGATCCAAAAAAACGCCCAGAGAAATCGTTGACTGTTCGTCTCATTCGCAGCGGCGGTCGTAATCATCACGGCAAGATCACCGTTCGACACCGTGGTGGCGGACATCGGAAGCTTTATCGAATCATCGATTTCAAGCGTCGAGTCGATGGTGTTCCGATGAACGTGACACACATCGAGTACGATCCTAATCGCTCAGCGCGAATTGCATTGATTGAGTATCAATGTCCGGAGTCCGGAAAGCTCGTCAAGAGTTACATTCTTGCTCCTGAAGGACTCAAGGCTGGCGATACCATTACTAATGGTGAAAACGCCGAGCCAACTGTTGGCAACTGTTTGCCAATGTCAAAGATCCCGCAGGGGACACAGATTCACAACATCGAAATGCAGCCTGGCCGCGGCGGACAGTTGGTCCGAAGTGCCGGTAACTATGCGGTGTTGAACGCAAGTGAAAAAGGCTGGGCCCAGGTGACTTTGCCTTCCGGTGAAGTTCGACGTTTGCCGGCCAATTGCCGGGCAACCATCGGAGTGATCAGCAACTCAGAGCACTCGAAGATTGTGCTGGGTAAAGCTGGTCGCGTGCGATGGAAAGGTCGTCGACCTCACGTTCGCGGAACAGTGATGAACCCTGTCGCTCACCCAATGGGTGGGGGAGAAGGTCGAAACTCTGGTGGTCGTCATCCGTGTAGCCCAACCGGAAAACTTGCCAAAGGTGGAAACACACGCAAGCGACGTAAACCATCGACAAAAGCGATTATTCGCCGTCGTCGATCACGCCGCTACGGTCAGAAGAAGGCTTAATACGCAAGGTTTTGCAATCAAGAGTTGAAGCGAACGCTTCTATCGAAGAGGTTTTGGAATGAGTCGATCACTGAAGAAGGGGCCTTATGTTGATGAAAAGCTCCTGAAGAAGATCGCGAAACTCGAAGAGAGTGGTCGCAAGGACTCCATTAAGACATGGGCTCGTCGATCGACGATCTCACCTGAGTTCATTGGCCACACGTTCCTCGTGCACAACGGACGTCAACACATCCAGGTGTACGTGACAGAAGATATGGTTGGGCACAAGCTGGGAGAGTTTTCTCCCACACGGACGTTCCGTGGCCACGGAGCAAAAGGAAATCGATAAACATCGATCTGATGGACAGGCGAATTGTGGGTAGCAATACCCGCGGGAGTGGATCATGGCACTGGTAAAAGCAGTTCACAAGCATGCAAGAATCTCAGCGACGAAGGTTCGTCCGTTCGCTGAATTGATTCGCGGGATGTCTGTGGAAGAAGGCCTGGAAGCGTTGAAGTATCAACCGAATCGAGGCGCTCGGTTTCTGGAAAAAGTTCTGCGAAGTGCAGCTGCGAATGCAGAAGATCGCGGCGCTCGAAACGTAGATCACCTTCCAATCGTCGACTGTCGAGTTGATGGTGGGCCGATGTTTAAGAGACTTCAACCACGTGCCCGTGGGATGGCATTTCTCATTCGACGTCGTTTCGCGCATATCCATGTCGCGATCGATGCTCCTGAAGTGGAATAGAACAAAGGTCGGCAAGATGGGACAAAAAGTTCACCCACGCGGATTTCGTGTTGGAATCGTTGAGCCATGGCGAAGTCGCTGGTACGCGACGAAGAAAGAGTTTGGCGACCTTTTGGTGGAAGACCGAAAGATTCGTCAGTTCATTCACACCGAATACAAATCGGCTGCGATTGAAAAAGTCGAGATTGATCGAACTCGTGATCAGGTGATTGTGCACCTGTTCTCGGCTCGTCCGGGGATCATCATCGGCCGAAAAGGTCAAGAGATCGATCGACTGAAAGCTCGTCTGGAAGACCAGTTTGGTCGAAGGATGGAAGTCAAGATTGTTGAAATCAACAATCCTTACCGACGGGCCCAATTGGTTGCTGAGGACATCGCTCAACAACTGAACAAACGAGGAAGTTTCCGTCGTGCGATCAAGCGAACTCTTGATCAGGTGATGGAAGCAGGAGTGAACGGTGTAAAGATCGAGTTGTCCGGTCGTCTTGGTGGGGCAGAAATGTCACGCTGCGAAAAGGCAAGCCGGGGTTCGATTCCTCTGTCGACGCTCCAGCGACATGTTGATTACGGATTTACAGAAGCAAAAACCGCACAAGGTGTGATTGGCGTTAAAGTCTGGGTTGACCTGGGCGACTACGCTGACGGGGAGATTTCCGATGGCGCTTATGCCGAAGCGAGTAAAGTATCGAAAAAGGCAAAGAGGTCGCATAAAAGGTAATGCGACCCGTGGCAACACGGTCGTTTTCGGTGAGTTTGGCCTTCAGTCAACACAAGCTGGGCATGTTACAGCCACAACCATCGAAGCCTGTCGTATTGCGGCTGCCCAATATATTCGAGGAACGGGTGCCAAGCTGTATATCCGAATTTTCCCGGATAAGTCAGTGACAGCTCGTCCGTTGGAAACTCGAATGGGAAAAGGTAAAGGGGAACCGGACCACTGGGTTGCAGTAGTGAAGCCCGGAACGGTACTCTTCGAGATCGCGGGTGGAACCCACGACGCGGCTCGCGATTGTTTCAATCGTGTTGCTCACAAACTGCCTGTCCGTGTTCGCCTGGTTGAGCGACCGGCTGGCTAATCGTCCCTCGAATTTAGGGACTGGTGGCGTGAAACAAACGTCGTGGAAGTTGCCAGTTGAGAAGTCGTCGAATGTGACGGCTTTTCTAATCTGAGCCCAAGGTTGTTCGTAGTTACAGGATCTTCTGTAATTCCACTAAAGCGACCTCAAGTTTCCCAACAACGAATTCGCAGCATTTCAGGCTGAGGTGTTCTGTCACCGAAGCGAGTTCGAATGCCGAGTCGGGGCGGGGTTTGAAGCTTCAGAGTTAGTAGTTGTCAGAAGAAGATGGTTGACTGATGTCGCAAGCAAATCCATTGCGTGAAATGAACGAAGAGCAGCTCCAGGCTGAGTTGGAACAGACTCAACAAGAGTTGTTTCAGCTTCGGTTTCAAGCATCGACTGAAAAACTTGACGCTCCCAGCAACTTGAAAAAGTTGAGACGGACAATCGCGCGGATCAAAACGATCCAGCACGAACGCCTGCTGCAAGCAGCTGGTGCTGAATCGTAATTGGACAGAGCAATATCATCGTATCCACTTTGAGTAGTTGAGAACCGAACAGACATGCGTACGAAGTTGATTGGCGTTGTGAAAAGCGATGGAAACCCCAAGACACGCCGGGTTGATGTCGAGCGTTTGGTTCAGCACACAAAATATCGAAAGATTGTTCGTGGGCGAACGGTCTGTTACGTCCACGACGAAGACAACACTTCGAAGATTGGCGACACTGTCGAAATCGTCGAATGTCGACCACGTTCCAAGACGAAGCGATGGGAACTCGTTCGCGTTGTCAAAAGCGTGTCGGATGTTGCCAGCCAGATCAAACGGGACGAGAAGGACTCTGGAATCGCAACTGACGCGGAAATCGCTTCGGGCGGAACATCAGCGAGTGAAGCGAGCTCAGCTGAAGCAGAACAAGAGAGCTAAAAAGAGTTGCGGATGAGCGAACGTCTTTGTGACGGCGTTGAGTAGAAGTGAGAAGGTCACAAAACGTTGCTTCGCTTGTTTGGGAATGGATTATTCAGTCATGCGTGACGGCCAGGTAAAGGCTGTCTGAAGAGAGTAAGGTCAGCGTCGCTATGATTCAGATGCAGACAATGTTGGACGTTGCAGATAACACCGGAGCGAAGAGCGTCCGTTGTATCCGAGTGCTGGGCGGAACGCGTCGTCGTACGGCCGGTCTCGGCGATGTCATTATCGTTGCAATTCAGAAGTCGATCGCTGGTGCTCCAGACGCTTTCCGTAAGGGAAAAGTCACGCGAGGAGTGATTGTACGAGCTCGCAAAGGGACTCGTCGAGACGACGGAAGTTACGTCCGATTTGACAGTAACGCAGTAGTGTTGGTCGACCCGGATGGAAATCCGCGAGGAACACGTATTTTCGGTGCAGTGGCCCGAGAACTTCGTGATCGTCGATTCATGAAGATTATTAGCCTCGCGAACGAAGTGGTGTGACTATGAAAATCAAACGTGGTGATTTGGTTGTGGTTGTCGCTGGCGATGATAAGGATCGTGCGGAGCCACGGCCTCGCGTTGTCCAGGAAGTGCTGGACGAAGGCAAAAAAGTTGTCATCGAGGGCGTGAACCTCGTTTACAAGCACGTTCGTCGTGGCCATCCACGGAGCCCGCAGGGTGGAAGACTGCGAATGGAAAAACCCATTCAAAGCTCGAATGTGATGTACTACTGCAGCGAGTGTGGCAAGGGTGTGAAACTCGGCTACCGGTACAACGATGCAGGTGAAAAAGAACGCTTCTGTCGTAGCTGTTCAAACGGAGTGGGTGTAGTTAGCCCTGCTCGTGAGAAATACGCGAAGAAGTAGTAGCAACGGAGTTCCGAGGGTTTCTCGGATACAAATGAGTTCGAAGAAGATTGAATCAGACAGAGTGCAAAGAATTCAGTGGCTTGAAAGCACACACTGACGTCGGCAAGCACAATTGATAATGAGTTCAAAGGTGGGTGCGATGGCCCGAATGAAGGAAAAGTACGCGACAGAGATCGTCCCAAAGCTCGCCAGCGAGTTGGGACGGTCCAATCCCCACAGTCTGCCACGAATCGAAAAGATCGTGGTCAGCATGGGGGTGACTGCTGCAGTTCAGGATCAGAAGGTCTTGGATGAAGCACTCGGGTACCTTGAGCAGATCACTGGCCAGAAGCCATCTGTGCGAAGAGCTCGCAAGTCGATTGCTCAGTTCAAGCTCCGAGAAGGTATGCGGATCGGTGGAGCTGTGACACTTCGCAAACAGCGAATGTACGAGTTCCTCGACCGACTGATTACGCTGGTTCTGCCTCGAGTTCGAGATTTTCGCGGAGTGAGTGCGAAAGCTTTCGACGGTCGCGGAAACTACAGTCTCGGAATTAGTGAGCAACTGGTTTTCCCTGAAGTTGATGCAGATAACGTCAAGCACGTTCAGGGAATGAACATCGCCATTGTGACCAGTGCTGAGACTGACGATGAGGCTCGGTTGCTTCTTCGCGAATTCGGAATGCCCTTTAAGGACGGAAGCAGCCGCTAAGTCGTGGTTGGTGAGATCTAACAAGTGTTGGAATTGAGTTATGGCCAGTAAGTCGAAAATCGCGAAAGCAAGTAAGAAGCCAAAGTTCAGCACACGCATTGAACGTCGTTGTGCTCTCTGCGGTCGGCCTCGTGCGGTTTATCGTAAATTCAAAGTGTGTCGAATCTGCTTTCGAGACCTGTGTCTCGATGGTGTTGTGCCAGGCGTGAAGAAGGCCAGCTGGTAGCAGTCGCGGGACGGGTACGATCCTCGTTCCTTGTTTTTCTTGTTCAAGTTGCGAAGAGATCGTTGATTGGCGGTCAGGGCCGCCAAATTTAGCGCTGAAAAGTGTTTGAGGTTGTATCAACAATGATGACTGATCCGATTGCCGACATGCTTACTCGAATTCGCAATGCGATTCAGATCGAGCGTCCATTC